>CBIHPL010000292.1:0-5057 GCA_966212005.1 uncultured Asticcacaulis sp. | reverse complement strand
ACCGGGAAGACCTGCGCATTCTCAAGTCGCTGACCAACTTTGCCTCCATGGCCGTGCAGGCCTTCGCCAGGACGCACGAGCTGGAGCGCGCCAATCTCGCGGCGCGCGATGCCGGAGAACTGCGTGAACATTTCATTGCCGTGCTGGGGCACGACCTCCGCAACCCGCTCGGCGCCATCGCCAACAGCGCAGCCCTCCTGGAACGTGGCGCCCCCGCCGAACGCCTGCAATCCATCGGGCACATTGTCGGACAATCGGCACGGCGGATCGGCGAACTGATCGACAACCTCCTCGACTTCACGCGGGGGCGTCTGGGGGGTGGCATCCAGGTCAATCGCACCCGTCTGCAAACGCTTGAGCCAGCCCTGAACGATGTCGTGACCGAACTGCGCACGGCCTATCCCGGCCACGCCATCGAAAGCCGGTTCCACTTCACGGCCCCGGTTGCCGCCGATCCCGACCGCATCGCCCAGATGGTGTCGAATCTTCTGGCCAACGCCCTCATCCACGGCGACCCGGCAAAGCCAATCCGGGTCGAAGGCAGCTGTGACGTCGACATGCTGCGCATATCGGTCGCCAATGGCGGCCAGCCCATCCCTGCCGAAGTCATGTCCAAACTGTTCAAACCATTCGAACGTGGCACCAAGAATGGTAATCGCGAAGGGCTGGGGCTGGGCCTGTACATCTGCTCGGAAATCGCCAGGGCGCATGGCGGAGAACTGACCGTCACCTCGACGGGCGAGGAAACCGTCTTCCGCTTCCTCATGCGGCAGGGGACTTGACGGTATCGACCCGCCGCCTTCTGCGGAGGGCCTTGCGCCTCTACGCCGCCACGGACGTCGTGCTCGGCGCGGTCTCGGTCGTGCTGCTCGACCGGGCATTATAGGCTTCGAGCGCCGTCATCAATTGCTGCATCAGCGCGGTCAGTTGTGCTGAGGACTCCGTGCCATCCTGCGCCGATACCGACGCTTCCGGGGCCGGCGGAGCGCCCGGGCCACCGGGCCCTTGTCCCGAAGGCCGCGACGCCGCGCGCTGGTCGTCGAACGCCGTCTTCTCGTCCGCTGTTATGCTGCCGTCGCCATCGGTATCCAGGCGCGTAAACAGCTCGTCCGACTTGTCTGTATCTTGGTCGCCCCGGACGCTCTGGCCATAGGTCTGCATCTCTGTCTGCGTAATGCTGCCGTCGCCGTCCGCATCGATATCCTCAAAGGCCGGCGGCTGAAAGCCGGCCTCGCCGCCTGAGCCGGCAGTATCCGTCTGCCCCTGGAGCATCAGGCTGCTCAATGCCTCCATGGCGACAAGTCCGTTGGTGCCGTAATCGCTGACGGTGGAAGCAGCCTGGCCGCTGCCGGCCTCTTCGTCCCGGTGGGGCGAAGCCGGCCGCTCGGGCGGCGGCATCCTCTGCATCATCTGTGTTGACGCTGCCGGCCAGGCACCTCCTATTGAAGTGCTAAACATATCCGTCTCCTTTCATTGCAAAATCACCCCAACCCAAAGTTCACAGAATGGCGCATTCAATTAACAGAGCGTTATTTTTACACATATTTCCACTTTGCAATATTCATTCAGAATGGAAACACATGGAATTTAAAGCAACTTATCCAAGTTGTCCGCGTGTTTTAAGAAATGAAAATAATATTTACTTATCTGAACACCACCTTATCTTTCGTGAACAAAATCGATGTCCGGCGACGGAAACGCGTGGCCGACCCATCCCAACCAGGGCACCGGCGTCCAGTGCGGCGCAAGCTGACCCGGCAGCCCGGATAGTTTCATAAAATTTAGTTGCCGTTCGCGAACGCTGGTATATTCGAGACTCCTACATCTCAGGCCGGGAGGGCGATGCGGTGCCAACCAATCGGTTAGACGGGTGGAAGTCCATCGGGGCGCACTTCGGGCGCGACCGCACGACGGTCATGCGCTGGGCGCGCGAACGCGGCCTGCCGGTCAAGCGCATCCCCGGCGGCAAGACCGGCACCGTCTACGCCGTAAAGGAAGAGCTCGACCGCTGGGCCGCCAGCCAGTCGAACCTGAGCGACGACACTCCCGCAAGTCCCGCCGCATTTCACCTGGCCTCCCGGCATATATGGATCGCCAGCATAGCCTCGGCGCTTGTCCTGGTCGTGACCGTCTCGGTACTGGTCGTGGCCGGCCGTCCCGCCCGGTCATCGGCCGCCCTGCCGTCCGACCCCGCGGTCGCGGCCGCCTATCTCAAGGCGCGCGACGACTGGGCGGCGCGCACACCGGAACGGCTGAAGGCCGCGATAGCCGGTTTCGAAACCACAACGCGTCGCGATCCGGACTTCGCGCCCGGCTGGTCTGGCCTGGCCGACGCCTATCTGCTGTCGCGTGAATTCGGCGCCATGGCCGACGCGGACGCCTTTCCGAAAGCAAACGCCGCCGCCGGGCGCGCCCTGGCGCTGGAACCCGGCCTTGCCGGCGCGCATCGGGCGCAAGGCTTCATCCTCTCCTGGTGGGAAGGCAGGCCCGCGGAGGCCGGGCGTGCCTTCCGCCGGGCCCTGGAGCTAGACCCGTCGTCCGCCCAGACCCACTTCTGGTACGGCAATATCCTTGTCGACAACGGCCAGCATGTCGCCGCGCAAAAGGAACTCAATGCCGCGCGCCTGATCGAACCGGGGTCGATCGCTATCCAGACCGACCTGGCCTGGGCGCGCTGGTCGGCGGGCGACACGGACGGCGCACGCACTGCCCTGACGGATCTCGTCCGCAACCATCCCGGCTTCGCCACCATTCACGACTGCCTGTCCGTCACCGCCCTGGCCGACGGCGACTACGTCGGCTACGTCGAATCCTTGAGCGAATATGGCCGCCTGCGTCAGGATGCCTATCTTGCCGCCCATACGGCCGAACTGAGAGAGGCGCTGAAGGTCGGCGCAACCGACGTGCAGCGCCTTCTGATGGCGCGTGCGATGGACGAGATCAAGGCCGGCACGCGACGCACGCACCTGTGGCCGGTCTTCCTGGCGTCGGTCGCCCAGGACCGCCGGCAGACACTGAGCCTTCTCCAGGCCGCCGAAGCGCGCCGCGAGGTTTGGGGCCAGGCCGGCATTACCGCCCGAATCGTCCGGTTGTGGACGGGCGACGAAGACATCATCCAGTTGGTCCGCCGGCGCAAGGCCGCGTCGGTGGTGTAGGCAAACATCTGTTTGCGACGGGCTTGGGACAACACCAAACCCCTGTTTGCAACAGATTGCGACATGGTCAAATCGACCAAAAAAGGCTCACGTTTTTATGGACTTGCAATCCCTGGACCGTGGAGCCGCGACAGATGGGCACCCCCACCGCCAAACTGACCCGCAGAGCCCTTATCGGCGCCGGAGCGATCATTGCTCTTGGGTACGGGCCTGGGCATGGCGACGCATGGGCCGCCGCGCGCTTCACCCCCCATCCGAACGTCAAGGCAGTCCTGCAGATGCGCCAGACCGGACTGTTCAGGATCGCCGAGCTCGGCGTTTTCGAGACCATTCTTCTCTGCGTCAACGGCACGCCGGTCGAGGTTCACGTCCGTCGTAACGGCCTTTATCAGCGCAAGGACCCGGCGCGCTCGCACAGCCCGCGCGACCTGTCGCCCGTCGATTTCAACCGGCTGATCACCGCCGCCGGAGGGCTCGACTCCGCCGTCAACGGCACAACGCGCGCTGCGGGTTTTTATGGCCTTTTCAACGCCATGGCGCGCCAGGGCGAAGACGCCTTCGCCGTCATGCCGGTCGCAGGCGATGCGTCCGCCCGCCTGCCCTTTTCCACCGATCCGTTTTTCGCCGGCTGGTCGTTCACCTACGACGCCCGCACCGGCGCCTACGCCTTCACCGCCGGAGACATCCGCGCCTACTGGATTCTGGAGGGACATCCATGAGCAAGACACCACACCGTATCGCGGCCTGCACCCTGATGCTGGCCAGCCTGTCGGCCTGCGCCACCACAAGTGGGACGACCACAAGCCTCACCGCCCGTCAGGCCGATTCCGCGCTGTCCTCCGCCGCCCGGTCGCTTCTGGCCGGCGATACGGACAAGGCGGTACGGACCTTTGGCGACGCGGCGGCGCGCAATCCGTCCGACGCCAACCGCCAGACCCTTCTGGCCCTGGCCTCGCAGCAGGCGGCGGGTGGCGATCCCGGTGCCCAGGATGTCGCCGCCGCCGGTTACGACGTCGCCATGCGCGCCTCGCAAAACGCCTACTGGGCGGCCATACTGGCCGGCAAGGCGGCGCATGATCGCGGGCGGTACAGTCAGGCGCAGTCCTATTTCGCCCGTGCCGTACTGATGCGGCCTGACGATCATCGCGCGCTTCTGTCCCTGGCCATTTCCGCCTATCTGGCCGGCGACCCGCAACTGGCCCTTTTAAGCGCTGGACGCGCCGCGCGGTCGAACGATGCGGCACTGTGCCGGGACGCGCTCAGGGTCTCGGCTTTGGCCGCCGCTGCGACAGGCCGCGACGCCGAGGCGCACATGCGCCTGGCCGAATTCCAGGCGCTTGCCCCCGACGATGCTCCGGCTGTGCTTACCCGCGTCAACGAACTGATCCGCACCGCCGGCGTCGAACCCGTGGCGACGACCGTCTCCGATGCGCCGCCGGCCGCGCCTGACCAGGTATCGGTCGACGTCGCCATCATCCTGTCGCAGACCTCACAGCGCGACAGTATCGGGCTGAACCTGCTCGAAGGCCTGCAGGCGCAATACGGCTTTCGTGAAGACACGGTCGATACGGGCGGCGGCAATCTCTCGCGCACCGTCACCCAGGCGATCACCCTGCCTCAGCTGACCTATCACCTGAACCTGTTCAACCGCTTCGGCCAGTA
Organism: uncultured Asticcacaulis sp.; assembly: GCA_966212005.1. Classification (GTDB taxonomy): domain Bacteria; phylum Pseudomonadota; class Alphaproteobacteria; order Caulobacterales; family Caulobacteraceae; genus Asticcacaulis. The sequence continues at coordinate 240 of CBIHPL010000292.1, read as the reverse complement.
CTACCAGGTCGTCGCCCGGCCGATGCTCAGTGCTTATCGCGGGGAACCGGCGGACTTCTTTGTCGGGCGCTCGGCCAAGGTCGCGGTCACCGGCGTCAACTTCTCGCAGCTTGAATCGATCGACATCGGCACGGGCGTCGGCCTCCACCGGGACGACTTCGGCTCCTGCGTGAAGGACGGCACGTACACGGGGTGGACCGAGCACGTCACCGAGGACGCCAGCAAGGCCGGCGTGACCGG
>CBIHPL010000291.1:0-5102 GCA_966212005.1 uncultured Asticcacaulis sp. | reverse complement strand
GCACGAGCAGCCCGTAGTCGTCGGGCCGGGTGGCCGCCTGCACAGCGCGCTGGGGGCGCGACGGACCGACCTTGTGGCGCAGGTGCTGCGCGAGGCCCTGATCGTCCACGCCGTCAGCGCCGGCCTGGGGCTGGCCGTCGTCGAACGCCTGCTGCCGGCGCTGAATGGCGCGCTCGATCTGCGGCTCGATCTGTGGACCGCGCCTCTGGGCCTGCTTCTGTCTGTCCTTTCCGCGGTTCTCGTGCTTGTGCTCCTGAGCGGACTGCCCCCGGCCGTGATGATCTCGCGGCCGCACCCCGGCGACGCGACGCCCAGCACCGACATCGCGTCGATGCGCTGGCGCGGCTGGGTAGTGGCGCAACTGGCGCTGGTCATTGTGCTGCTTACCGCTTCGCACACCGTGGCCCGGCAATGGAGCTACGCCACCCGCGAGGCGCTCGGCTTCAACGGCGACAATGTCGTCATGGTTCGTTTTAGCGAAACGCAGGAGATCAATGCAGCATTCGTGGCAAGGGTGCGGTCGCTGCCGGGCGTCGTGGCCGCGGCCGAATCCTATGGCGTTCCGACCAATGATTTCGTGCGTCCGGGTTGGGTGACGCGATCCGGCCGGCCGCTGGTCGCACTGACGCGAAACTCCACCCATCCCGACTTCCTGCGGGTCTACGAAGTGCCGATGCTGGCCGGACGTAATCTGTCGGGCACCTATCTGCTTCCGGAAACGCCGCGCGAAGTCATGGTCAACGAAGCCGCCGTCCGGGCCCTTGGTTTCGTGTCGCCGCAGGATGCGCTGGGCCATGACATCGAGTACGAGAGCGACCGCACGCTCATGCGATCGCGGATCGTCGGCGTCATCCCCAACCTGCGGGTGGCGACCCTCTACGAGCCGATGCGGCCGATGATCTTCGACAACTTTTCCAAATACTTCACCCAGATGAGCATCCGTCTTGATCCGCGCCACCGCGACCGGACACTGGCGGCGATCGACGAAGCCTGGCGGCAAGCGTCGGCGGAAACCGTGCCGATCGAGCGGCGCTTCTTCCGCGATTACCTGATGGCGCAATACCACGACCTGCGTCAGCAGATGGTCGCATTCTATGCTGTGTCGGCGGTCGCCATCATGCTGTCGTCGCTGGGCCTGACAGGACTGTCGATCTTCCTGACGCGCCACCAGATGCGTGAACTTGCCATCCGCAAGGCGCTGGGCGCGACCTTCAACGACCTGTTCCTGCAGCGCTTCATGCCCTTCCTGTGGCCCTTCCTTCTGACCAACCTGGTGGCGTGGCCGGTGGCATGGCTGTGCCTGCAGGCGTGGCTCGGTTCGTTCGCCGAACACATCGTACTGTCTGCGTGGTCGTTTCTGGGGGCGGGGGTGGTGGCTGTCGGCGTGTCGCTGGCGACCGTCGCGGTACAGTCGGCGGTGACGGCGCGCGACTTTTCCGTGTCGTCGTCTCTAAGGCATCAGTAGACGCGGTCTTTTACCACCGGCGTTTGATGCGGACGGCTTTGCGGATGCCGCACAGCTCGCGCAGCGCCGGAACGCCGTTTGCAAGATTTGCAAGAAATTACATTGGCCCGTTTTACGCGCACAAATTTTGATATTTTCGGCGGGAACTTGCCAATCGCGTGTGCGCGTGTAGGCAAGGCAGAAGGTGCGCTGTTTCGGGGATTCACGCGCCGTTCCCGCCTGAAATCCTGGTAGAGTAACGTTGAAAAAGCAGAACTCGCTCCGCGTTCTGATCGTGTATGACAGTCCCGCCGCCGCGCAATCGTTATCATGCGTGGTGATTGAGATGGGCCATGACGTAAGTACAGCCAGTCCCTCTTCAGCCATCGCCAGGATCGAGCGGTTTTCGCCAGATGTCGTAATGATCGATATCCAGGGGCCGGGCTTCAGGGGCATCGAGCTGTGTCGCGCCATCCGCGCCGCCCCCGATCACTGGCACCTGTGGATCGTGGCCATTACCGGCCGTGATGACCTGGGTACGATCGAAAGCAGCGGTGCGTCCGGTTTCGACGTCGGTATCCCAAGGCCTGTCGATGCCACCGGCCTGGAGAAGCTGCTCGCCCAGTTCGAGCTTATGCTCGGCCGGGACTGAGGGGCTTTCCTTGACCATGGACGGACGCGAAAAGCCTCGCATTTGCACGCCCTGTCCTTGGTTGCCTTTACTTCTTCTTCGGCGCCGAGACCCGCGCCGGGTTGTTCAGGCCATCGCGCGTCGCGGCAATCCAGGATTTGAAGCCCGCCAGATCGCGCACACCCGATCCGTCCTGGGCCCAGGTGGCGGCATAGGCATAGCGAATTTTCCCCGGATCCTTGAAGGTGACATAAAGCGTCTGGCCATCGTCGTTGAAGCGCGTGGCCACGGCATCTTCCGGGTAGAAGAGCACCATGCCGAGATCGTCGCCAGCCAGGCTCTGCCTGCCCCACGATGCGATATAGCCCCACCTGCCCGATGGCGCGTCGGATTTCAGCACGGTCATGTCCTTGTGGTGGACGATGCCGGCGGCCATGGGACCTGAATTGCCGGTCGCCTTTGCATCGACATAGGTCAGCGCCGAGCCCGAGCGGATTTCGTAACTGGCCGTCAGCGTCGCCTTGCCGTCGTTGAAGCCCCGGGTTTCGACGATCGCGCCGGCGGAGACCGGACCGTGGACATTGGCCTCGGCGGTGATCCGGCCCTTGCCCAACTGCGTTGCCTTGCCGTTCCGGACTTCGCCGATGCTGCCCATGCCGAGGCTCTGATTGACCTGGAGCACGTCCTGGCCCCAGTCCGCCATCTTGTGATAGTCGTCCGCGCCCTGGCCGATGGTTTGCAGGATCGGGCGCGGCAGCTTCTTGCCGTAGATGTCGCCGGCATAGCGCTCATCGAGATAAAGGCGGTAAGCGGCCTTGTCCGATTCCCAGCCTATGCCTTCAAACGCGACCAGGCCGTCGTGGATGAAATGGTCGGCTGGCACCTCATAGCGATGGCGCAGATAATAGACGCCGCCTTTCAACACATTGTTGTCGAGCTTGCCGCCGTCCTGGACGTTGAGGATGGCCTGGGTCTGGCGCGGCAGCGGCGCCTGCTCGGGAATGAAGGACACGGTTGCTGTCTGGCGCGCCTTCAAGGGCAGCGCGAACTCGATGGATTTGCTGGCGGCATCGAACTGCGCCGCATAGGTCTTGCCGCCGCTTACGACCGACCAGCCACCGACGCCCTTACCCGAGTGTCCGAGGCTCGCCACCGGCACGCTGACAAAGGCTGCGGGCTGGTCGAATGTCGACGGGTTCTCGATGCTGGCCGTGGTCCTGAGTGCTGCGACCGGGGTCAGCTTCATGTCGGCGATCGCGGTGGCGGCCAGAAGGAAGGCGCCGACGCCATAGAAGTGAGTCTGGCTGTATTCGACGGCATCCGGGCGATCGCTGACAGGCTGGACGTAACCCAGCTTTCCGTCGGGATGGACCGACCGGACCAGCGCCGTCCAGCCCCTGCGCACGGTCGGCTCATAGGTGGCGCGATCGAGGATGCCCGCATTGATGCCCCAGGCGAAGCCATAGGTGTAGAAGCCCGTTCCGCTCGATTCCGGGAGCGCCGTGGCCGGATCGCTCAGCAGGGACGGCGCCCAGTAGCCATCGTCCTTTTGAATGCCGGCGAGTTTCGCGGCCATCTCCCTGAAGACCTGGATGAAGCGCGGGCGGTCGGGATCGTTTTCCGGCAGGTGCGGGATCAGGAGCGCGAGGCCGGCGAATACCCAGCCGTCGCCGCGCGACCAGAAGACCTTACGGCCATTGATGTCGCGGCGGTCGAAGAAGCGGCTGTCGCGGTAATAGAGGTGCTCTTCCTTGTCGTAGAGATAGTCGGTCGCCGCCCAGAACTCCTTCTTGGCGAAGTCACGATATTTCGGATCGCCTGTCAGTTCCGACAGTTCCATCCAGGCCGGCGGCGACATGAACAGAGCGTCGCACCAGCACCAGCGCTTGTCGCATTCGACGCCCTTGGGGCCGTAGTCGTCGTGTCTGAGGTCGACCTGCGATGGATTGGCCAGGATCTCATCGAAGCGTTTTCGGATGCCGTCGATGGATTCCGGCCCTGCACCATTCCTGTACGCCCACAGATAGGACTGGCCGATCACATGGTCGTCGGCGTGATAGACGCGGTCGCCTAAAGCCCAGCCATTGGCTTCGCCGCGCGCCAGGATCGCCTGGCGAAACTGCGGCGCATCGCTGTGGTCGGCAAGTTTGGTCAGGCCAACGAACAGCGCGCCCTGTTCCCAGCTTTTCGGACCTGGATAGTTGCGCGCGGCATTGGGAGACAGGCCGGCGGCCAGGGTCGCCAGTTGCCAGTCGCCGACCTTTTCGGCAAGCGCCATGACGTCGGCCGGTTTCCACGGCACGGGCGCGGCGGACGGCACGGACTGGACGGGGGCAGGTGCGGCGGCAATGGCGGCGGGTGCCACAGCGGCAAGGGCAAGGCTTCCGAGAAGCAGGGCTTTGGCGGTCATGGTTCCTCTCGAATATTTTTTTGATACGGCGTAACACATATTGATACGATGTCAACCGCGCCGCGGCGGAGACTACGCAGCGTATTTATATTATTTATTTGTAACGTGATGCCGGTGGATCGGCGCACTATGTCGTCAAAAATAAAATCAAAACGGGAAGCTCGAAGGTCTTATGCCGCGCCACATCATATCGCTGATTGTCTCAGCGGTAGCGCTTTGCGCTGCCACGCCGTCCCTGGCGGAAACTTCGCCCGCGGACAACCGACACGCCTTCGAAGCGGCGGCCGATGCCCTGGCGCAATCCTATGCCGACACCGGAAATTTCTCCGGAGATGTGCTGGTGGCGTTTAATGGAACGCCCGTCTTCCGCAAGGCCTACGGCATGGCCGACCGGACGTGGAATATCCCATCCCGGCCGGGTGCGGCCTATCGCATCGGCTCAACGACCAAGACCTTTACGGCGGTAGCCATCCTGCAACTGGTCGAAGCGGGCAAGCTGTCCCTGACGGAATCGGTGCGGACCTATCTGCCAGACCTGCCGGCGGAGTATCAGCCCATTACGCTGACGCACCTGCTCAGCCACAGTTCCGGAATTCCGGAATTTCTGTCGGTCGGTA
>CBIHPL010000290.1:0-5119 GCA_966212005.1 uncultured Asticcacaulis sp. | reverse complement strand
CGAAGCGGTTTTCGGTTAAATATCGCGGCAAAACATGGGAGGCTGGCATGCATGTGGCAAAAGCGCTGATCGTGGGAAGCATGGGCGTTACCGCCCTGATCCTGACGGGCTGCGAGAAGGAACTGAAGGCCCCTGTCGCCGACGACGTCTGCTACTTCATTGGCCATCCGCCCGGATCGAAGGAGCCCAAGTTCAACCCTGTCGCCCGCAATGTGCCGTCGATCGAAAAGTGCGCGGTCGAACTGTTCACCGTCCGGACCAATATGCGCGTGACGGGCACGGCGGGACCGATCACTGAGGGCGCCTATAACGGCAGCTTCCTGTTCATAAACAATACCACTGTGGAAATGGCCCCCAAGTACGAGGGGATCCGCATGACCCTGCTGGTCAAGGCCGGAAACAAGCTGGTCCAGCCTGGGGCTATCGTGGTGGAAGAGCCGCGCGGTAACGAGCCCCGAACGGTCGAAGTGCCCAAGAACCTACCGGAGAAGAACGCCGATGGCAAGGTTGTAACTCCGGGCCAGTAGGCGTAAGGGGGTTTGCCAAACGGCCGCGTGTGGACTATATGTTGAGAACAAGTCGAGAACATTCGGCTTGGGCGGTCGTGTGGATCATTAACAGGAATCGTTAACCTTCGCTCCCTGCGATGGCCGTAAGGCTTGGATTCGCGCACGGAAGTCTTTAGAGTCATATCAACGAGTCGGGTCTGCGCGCCTTTTTTTGTGCCTGCGCGGCCGGTAGTCAGAAAGGCAGTATCCAATGGCGGGAAGCGTCAACAAGGTCATCATCATCGGCAACCTGGGCAAGGACCCGGAAATCCGTACACTGAACTCCGGTGAGCGCGTTGCCAACCTGACGGTTGCGACCTCCGAGCAGTGGCGTGACAAGATGTCGGGTGAGCGCAAGGAAAAGACCGAGTGGCACCGCGTCGTTATCTTCAACGACAACCTGGCCAAAATCGCCGAGCAGTATCTGCGCAAGGGCTCGACCGTCTATCTTGAAGGTTCGTTGCAGACCCGTAAGTGGACTGACCAGCAGGGGCAGGAAAAGTACACGACCGAAATCGTCCTGCAGCGCTTCAACGGCAACCTGACCCTGCTGGGCGGCCGCGGTGAAGGCGGTGGCGCATCGTCCGGTGGCGGTTACAACGACTATGAAGATTCCTACGGTGGCGGCGGCGCCCCGGCTTCGGCGGGACCGAAGCAGCAGTCCAAGCAGCCTGCTCAGAGCTTCGATCTCGACGATGAGATCCCCTTCTAGTCGATATTCCGACTAGAACAGTAACGTAAGTGCCAACAGCAAGACATTGATTCATGACCGATAACGACAGCGGCGATAATCTGGGCGGTGATGTCAATCCGTACGAAGGTTCGGGTGGGGCTCTGCCGCCAGGCATTGGCCATGTCTCGATCGAGGATGAGCTGAAGCGCTCATATCTCGACTATGCCATGAGCGTCATCGTCTCGCGGGCATTGCCGGATGCGCGCGATGGCCTGAAGCCTGTCCATCGCCGGATTCTTTATATGATGCAGGCTTCGGGCTACACGCCGGAAAAGCCCTACGTCAAGTGCGCCCGGCCGGTCGGCGACGTCATGGGGCGGCTGCACCCGCACGGCGATTCCGCCATCTATATGGCGCTGGTGCGTATGGCGCAGCCCTTTTCGATGGGACTGGTTCTGATCGACGGCCAGGGCAATTTCGGTTCGGTCGACGGCGATCAGCCGGCGGCCATGCGTTATACCGAATGCCGCCTGGCCAAGCCGGCCATGTCATTGCTGGCGGACATCGACAAGGACACGGTCGACTTCCAGCCGAACTACGACGGCAAGGAAGAAGAGCCGACGGTTCTGCCAACGCGGATTCCGAACCTGCTGGTCAACGGCGCCGGCGGTATTGCCGTCGGCATGGCGACCAACATTCCGCCGCACAATCTCGGCGAAGTCATCGACGCCTGTGTCGCCCTGCTCGACAATCCCGCCGTGACGCTCGAGGAACTGCTCGATATCGTCCCCGGCCCGGACTATCCGACCGGAGGCGAAATCCTCGGCCGCTCCGGTGCGCGCCAGGCGTTGCTGACTGGGCGTGGTTCGGTCGTGACGCGCGGCAAGGCCAGTGTCGAGACGATCCGCAAGGACCGCGAAGGCATTGTTATCACCGAGATTCCGTATCAGGTGAACAAGGCCGCCTTGATCGAACACATCGCAGAGCTGGTGCGTGACAAGCGGATCGAAGGCATCAGCGACGTCCGCGACGAAAGCGACCGTCATGGCATGCGCATTGTCGTGGAACTGCGCCGCGATGCCTCGGGCGATGTCATCCTGAACCAGCTCTATCGCTTCACGGCGCTGCAATCGAGCTTTGGCGTCAACATGCTGGCGCTGAATCACGGCCGTCCGCAACAGATGGGCCTGCGCAAGCTGCTCGACATCTTCCTGGAGTTCCGCGAAGAAGTCGTCGTCCGTCGCATCCGTTTCGAGTTGAACAAGGCGCGTGACCGCGGCCACACACTGGTCGGCCTGTCGATCGCGGTCGCCAATATCGACGAAGTCATCCACATTATCCGGTCTTCAGCCGATCCGACGGAAGCTCGCGAACGCTTGACGGCGCGTACCTGGCCGTCGGGCGATATGGCGCCGATGATCGCTCTGATCGCCGACCCGCGCTCGATCGTGCTCGATGACGGCGACGTCCGCCTGACCGACGAGCAGGCCCGCGCCATCCTGGCCCTGACCCTGTCGCGCCTGACCGGCCTTGGCCGCGATGAAATCGGCGATGAAATCAAGGCCCTGGCGGCGGCGATCGCGGAGTATCTCGAAATTCTCGGTTCGCGTGAGCGGGTTCTCGGTATCGTTCGCCAGGAACTGATCGACGTGAAGGCGCTGTTCGCAGTACCGCGCCGCACGGCCATCCTGGACAGCGAAGGCGATATCGAGGACGAAGACCTGATCCCGCGTGAGGACATGGTCGTCACCGTGACGCATTCCGGCTATGTCAAGCGCACCGCCCTGGCCGCCTACCGTGAGCAGCACCGCGGCGGCAAGGGCCGATCAGGCATGGCCATGAAGGACGAGGACGCGATCACAGGCGTCTATTCGGCCACCACCCATCAGCCGATGCTGTTCTTCTCATCGACGGGCAAGGCCTATAAGCTGAAGGTGTGGCGCCTGCCGCTCGGCAATCCGCAGTCCAAGGGCAAGGCCTTTGTCAACCTGCTGCCGCTCGACAGCGGCGAGACCATCACCAACATCCTGGCCTTGCCTGAGGATGAAGCGTCATGGGAACGCCAGGACATCATTTTCGCCACGCGGTCGGGCGACATCCGCCGTAACAAGCTGAGCGACTTCGTCAACGTCAACCGCGCCGGCAAGATTGCCATGAAGCTGGAAGACGGCGATGCCATCGTCGGCGTGGCCATCTGTACCGAAGACCAGGACGTGCTGCTATCGACAGGGGCCGGCCGCTCGATCCGCTTCGCTGTCGACGAGGTGCGCGTCTTCAAGGGGCGGGATTCGACCGGCGTGCGCGGCGTCCGCCTGAACGGTGACGATACGGTCATCTCCATGGCCATATTGCGCCGCGTCGACGCTTCGCCGGCCGAACGCGCCGCCTATCTCAAGGAGGCTTCGCGACGCCGCGCCGCCGCCAGCGGCGAAGGGGAAGGCGACGATAACGCCGCCGTACCGGAAGCTGCCGACGATGAGGGCGAAGACGCCTCCGAAGCCGTTGCTCTGAGCGAGGACCGTTTCAACGAACTGGCTGCCGCCGAGGAATTCATCCTGACGATCGCCGATACCGGCTTCGGCAAGAGGACCTCGTCTTACGACTATCGCCGCACCGGTCGTGGCGGCCAGGGCATCGTCGCCATCGACCTGTCCAAGCGTGGCGGCAAGCTGGTGGCGTCCTTCCCAATCGAGCTCGGCAATGGCCTGCTGTTGGTCACGGATACCGGTCAGCTGATCCGCACCAATGTCGCCACCGTGCGTATCGCCAGCCGCAATACCCAGGGCGTGACCATCTTCCGGACTTCGGGCGGCGGCAAGGTCGTGTCGGTAGAGCGCATTGTCGAAAGCGCCGACGACGATGCTGAAACGCCATTGGTCGAGGATCAGGGCTGACGGCCGTGAGGCACTATAAGGGCAATGCGATATTCTGCTGAAACATTGTACGCTTTTCAGCATATCGCTTAAGGAAAGACGGAATGCGGATTGGACTCTATCCAGGGACGTTCGATCCCGTTACCAACGGCCACAGCGATATCATCGGGCGCGCCGTCAAGCTGGTCGACAAACTGGTGATCGGTGTTGCCAAAAACGCCGGCAAGGGGCCGACCTTCACCCTCGACGAACGCGTCGAGATGCTGAAGGAACAGGTTGCCCGTCACGGCGACAGGGTCGAGGTCATTCCTTTTGAGAGCTTGCTGATCCACTTTGCCCAGGATGTCGGGGCCACAGTCATCATCCGTGGCTTGCGTGCCGTCGCTGATTTCGAGTACGAATTTCAGATGACAGCGATGAACCAACAGCTTAATCGTGAGATTGAGACCGTGTTCCTGATGGCCGATCCGCGTCATCAGGCCGTTGCGTCGCGTTTGGTCAAAGAAATAGCCCAATTGGGCGGCAGTATCGCGCCGTTTGTGGCGCCCAGCGTGGCGGAACGCCTGTTGGCTAAGGTAAAGGGATAGATCGTTTATGTCAGGGGTGAAAACAACGGCTGTTTTGGGGGCGATTGCAGCCTTGCTGGTTACGACGTCCGCTATAGCGCTGGAGCCCGGATATCGTGAACTGGATGCCCAGAACACCCTCGTCATTGACACCACGAAAGGGCAGATCATCGTCGAGATGTACCCTCAACTGGCGCCCGCCCATGCCGAACGCATGCAGACCCTGACGCGCCAGGGCTTTTATGACGGGATCATTTTCCATCGCGTTATCGAAGACTTCATGGCCCAGACCGGCGACCCGCAGGGCACCGGGCAGGGGGGCTCGACGCTTCCCGACCTGAAGGCCGAATTCACCGTGCGCAAGGACGCCAGCTTTCCGATGAAGGTCGTTCAGCGCCAGGGTGGCATGGAAATCGGCTATGTCGGCGCCATGCCGGTCGAAAGCCAGGTGCCGGAACT
>CBIHPL010000289.1:0-5122 GCA_966212005.1 uncultured Asticcacaulis sp. | reverse complement strand
AAGATGCCTTGCGCCAGGCGCGTCAGAAGCTGCCGGACCTCGAACGCGCCGCCCGCGCCCGGCAGCAGGCCCATGACGACCGGCTGCGCGCCCAGACTCAGTACGAGGCGCGGCGCGAACATCTCGACGCCAGCCTCAAGAGACTGGAAGCCGATCACAAGGAGATCGAGCACCTTTACAAGGCCGCCATGGCCAGCCAGTCGCAGTCCGGCCAGGCCGAGGCGATGAATGACATGCTGGTCCAGGCGCGCCGGCTGGCGGACACCCACCGTCAGGCGGTCATGGCGGCGCGCGCCCAGCTCGACCAGGAAGCCCGCGACCGCCAGGCGCGCGAAGGCCGCGAGCGCAACCTCAGCCGCGAACTGACCGACTGGACGCGTCGCACCGGCGACTCGGGCGCCCGGCTCGCCGAACTGGAAAAGAGCGAGCACAAGAGCCGCGACGCCCTCAACAAGGCGCAGGCCGCGCCGGCCGAATTCGAGACTCGCCGCATCGCCCTGGTCGACCAGATCGAGATCGCCCAGAAACGGCTCAGTGAAGCCCGCGATCAATTGAACGCCGCCGAAAGCGCCCGCCGTGACGCCGACATCAATGTGCGCGGTGCCGAAACGACCGCGGCGGCCGCGCGCGAAGAGCGCGCCGGCACGGCCGCCCGCCTCGAAGCCATCCAGGAACGAGCCGCCGAAATCGAGGCCATGATCCTCGACCAGACCGGGGGCACGCCGGACGACCTCGGCAAACGCCTCAAGGAGGAGGCCATCGCCACGCCGGCCGACGCCTCAGGAGCGGAATCCCTGCTGTCCGGCTTGGAAAAAGAACGCGACGCGCTGGGGGCGGTTAACCTGCGCGCCGAGGAAGAGGCGTCCGAATACGAATCGCGCCTCGATACCCTGTCCAAGGAGCGCTCGGACCTGATCACCGCCATCGCGAAGCTGCGCGACGGGATCGACGAATTGAACGCCGAAGGCCGTGAACGCCTGCTGGCGGCATTTGAAATTATCCACGAGCATTTCAAGACGCTTTTCGTCACCCTGTTCGGCGGCGGATCGGCGGAACTGCGTCTGGTCGAATCAGACGATCCGCTCGAGGCCGGCCTGGAAATCTATGCCTGTCCGCCCGGAAAGCGCCTGTCGACCATGAGCCTGATGTCGGGCGGCGAACAGGCCCTGACCGCGACCGCTCTGATTTTCGGCGTCTTCCTGGCTAATCCGGCGCCGGTCTGCGTGCTCGATGAAGTCGACGCGCCACTGGATGACGCCAATGTCGACCGCTATTGCCGCCTGCTGGCGGAGATGCGCAGCCGCACCAAGACGCGCTTTATCGCCATCACCCACAACCCGGTGACCATGTCGCGCATGGATCGGCTGTTTGGCGTCACCATGTCCGAACGCGGTGTGTCGCAGTTGGTCAGCGTCGATCTGTCGCAGGCCGAAGCCATGGTTGCAGAGAACGTTGCCTGACCGATTTTCCCTTATTTTTCCATCAATTCCACCATTTCCCCCACCTGTTCACCGTCAATTGTGACAATCGGCGAGAATTGCGCCGCAATTGCTTGACCTTTCAGCCCTGCTTGAGTAGTTTCCGCGCCGTTCGAAGACGGGTAACATCTGTTATCCGCCTGTTAGGTGCTGAACGTGACAGATGAACCCCCCGATGGGTCGAAGACGGACGATTTGGACGATCTCGACCGGCGCCTGAAGGCGATCGAAGCGCGCAGACGCAAGCCGGTCGACGCCAAGGCGGAAGTCGGCGCCAACAAGGGCTTTCAGGTCCTTGGCGAACTGCTGGGGGGTATTCTGGGAGGTTTGGGACTGGGCTGGCTTGCCGACACCTATGTTTTCCACAGCTTGCCGTGGGGAATGATCGTCGGAACCATACTGGGAATGATCGCGGCGATGTATGCGATCATCAAGTCGAGCCAGTCACGCTGACCGCGGTGTTCCGCGCAGGCGGCACCTTGGGACACCGGCGGACGTTTCCGCATTCTGAATTACTCGCGTTCGCGCAACTTAGCGCCGGACCGCATCCAAGAGGTTTAAGAGGCTCATGGCCGATCCAATGCACCAGTTCCAGATCCAGAAGGTCGTCGACCTTCCGGCTGTGGAAGTCTTAGGCCTTACGATCGATATGTCGATTACCAACTCGGTGCTGGCCATGCTGATCGCAGTCGGTCTGACGCTGATTTTCTTTGCCGTCTCGACAGCGCGCGCCAGCGTCATTCCCGGCCGCGGCCAGGTGATCGCCGAAGGCGCATTCAAGATGATCGACGACATGGCCGATTCGATCATCGGCCACGACGGCCGTCAGTTCCTGCCTTTTATCCTGACGCTGTTCCTGTTCATCCTGAGCTGCAATCTGGTCGGCATGTTCACCTACTTTACGGCGACCTCGCAGATCGCCGTTACCCTGACACTGGCCCTCATGACCATTTCGCTGGTCATCATCGTCGGCCTGGTCCGCCACGGCCTCGGCTTCTTCAAGCTGTTCCTGCCTTCGGGCGTGCCATGGTACCTGGTGCCGCTGATCATCCCGATCGAAGTCATATCCTTCCTGGTTCGTCCGATCACCCTGTCGCTTCGTCTGTTCGGCAACATGGTCGGTGGCCACATCGTTCTCAAGGTCTTCGCCGGCTTCGTCGTTACCCTGGCAGGCCTGGGAATTGGCGGCGCCCTTGGCGCGGTCATCCCGCTGTCGGCGATCGTCGCCCTCACCACACTGGAATTCCTGGTCGCATATCTGCAAGCTTTCGTGTTTGCCGTTCTGGCCTGCGTCTACATCGGTGATGTGGTCAATGTCGGCCACCACTAAATCCCTTTAAATCCTTTATCTGACTACGGAGTTTTCTCATGGCTATGGATCTTCAATCCGCTCAGGCGATCGCCACCGGCCTCAAGTTCATCGGTGCGGGTATCGCCACCTTCGGCATGATCGGCGCCGGTATCGGCCTCGGCGTCCTGTTCGGCAACTTTTTCAACGGCGCCCTGCGTAACCCGTCGGCTGCCAAGGAACAACAAACCAACCTGTTCATCGGCATGGCGCTGACCGAAGCTCTCGGCATCTTCGCCTTCGTCGTCGCCCTGCTTATCCTGTTCGTCGGTTAATAAGCCGCTGGTGGCTTAAGGAAACGACATGTACGCCGCAACTTCACCCGAAGCCGCGACACTGACCTCCGCCGACGCCGATGCGTCGGTGCTGCCGGTGGCCGCGGTCGAAACGGTGCCCCTCGCCCAAGCCGATCCTCATGCCGGTGCTGCAGAGCACGGCACGGCTACGGCTGAACACGGTGCCGAACATGGTTCGGGCGGCCTGCCTCAACTGGATACCCAGCATTGGGGTGGGCAGATCGTTTGGCTGGCGATCATCTTCGTCGTTCTGTACGTGATGATCGGCCGTGTCTTTGCGCCGCGCCTGCGCAAGGCAATAGACACGCGTGCCGCGACGATCGCCGAGGACCTGGCCAATGCCCGCGCCAACCGCGACGAGGCGGAGGCCCAGGCCAAGGAAGCCGCCGCGGAAACCGCAGCGGCCCAGGCTCAGTCCAAGAAGCTGGCGGCGGAAGCCATTGCCAAGTCCAATGCGGAGATCGCGGCGGCTCAGGCAGCGGAAGACGTCAAGCTGAACGCCCGTCTGTCGGAAGCCGAGACCCGCATCAAGGCTGCCCGTGACGAAGCCATGAGCCACGTCCGCGACATCGCCTCGGAAACCGCTTCGGCCCTCGTGCAGAAGCTGACCGGCAAGGCGGCGACGCAGGCTGCCCTGCGCTCAGCTCAGCAGAAGGTATAGGATCATGTTCAATTTCGCCGAACCCGAGTTCTGGGTCCGCGTTGGCCTGGTGGTCTTTTTCCTGATCCTGGTCTTTGCCGGCGTTCCGGGCGCGATCTGGAAAAGCCTTGGCGACACCGGCAAGGCCGTTCGCGCCGAGCTGGACGAGGCGGTGCGCATCCGCCAGGAAGCGACCGACCTGCTCAACAGCATCAAGGCCCAGCGCCAGGAAGCCGAACTGAAGGCCAAGGAAATCATCGCCCTGGCCGAAGAACAGGCGCAACGCCTGACCGACGAAGCCCGCGTCAAGCTGGCGGAGACGATCAAGCGCCGCGAAGAACAGGCCGAGCACAAGATTGCCCAGGCCGAAGCGCGCGCCGCTGCCGACGTCAAGGCTGCCGCGGCCGAGCTAGCCACGCAACTGGCCGAGTCGATCCTGACAGAACGCACGGCCGGCCTTGGCGCCGATCCTGCGGTCGATAAGGCCATCGGACAGCTGGAAGGCCGCTTCTCGTAAGCACCTCTGACAACGAAATGGCAAAGGCCCGGAGTTCGCTCCGGGCCTTTTCTACGTGTTGTGCCTGAGCAAGCGGCTTCCCACTATGCCGACGAGGGCTGTGAGAAGCCCTGCTTCCGTCGTAATCAATAAGTCAACAACGTGGACGGGCCACGGCAAAGGCTCGCTTCGCATTCCTACAAAAAAGACGTACGCTTCGTTGGCGAAGCCAAGTACACTGACCACCAGCCCCATCCATATCAATACGGCTGGAAAGCCGAAGGGGTGCAAAGACTTGCCATTCAGTCGCCCGGTCAGGAACACCACGACACCACACACAGACAGGGCGCAGTTGACAAGCACAAGGCATTTTATGACCAGGCTCGCCGCACTGAACAATTGCAGCGGGTCTAGAAATAGCTGGATGTTTTCTTGGGTCGTCATTTGCCCCCGAACCATATCCGGGAAGCCTAACACGGTTTTCAGCAATGCAAAAAGCCCTCCGGAGCGATCCGAAGGGCTTCGATTGACTTAGACGAAGGCCGGGCGACGCGGCCGGAAAACGCCCCGGCGGAAGCGGAACAGGAACCGGTCCTTGCGGCGCAGGAAGTGACGTTCGGTGCGCAGCATGTTGAGCCACATAAGGGCGACAACCTTGGCGCCGGGCCGCAGCAGCGCGCGGACAGGACCGAAAATCTTGGGATACCGGCGGCGGAGCTGGATAAAGGTGCGCTTGGCCCAGGTCGAATTACGCAGGACCAGAATCAAACCGCCGATGAAGAAGGGCACGCCCAGCGGCCCCGGCAACGGCGCAATCAGGACGCCGAATGCCATGAGCAGGAAGCCCACCAGCATCATTGACAT
>CBIHPL010000288.1:0-5124 GCA_966212005.1 uncultured Asticcacaulis sp. | reverse complement strand
TCGTCAGACCTGAGGACGGACGTGCGTCTTCCTGATTACTTTCCTGGGCGTTCAACTGTTCGATCACCGCCTTCAGGCTGGTGGGCTTGCGGATTTCGTTGTCGTCGGACGGCTGATCAACCACGAACGGATCCCTCCAGCAGCGACTTGCGCAGGCCAATCATGCTGAGGCAGACATTGGCGACTGTGCCGCCCTTGTCGCCTTCCGAACGGCGCGCCCGCGCCCAGGCCTGCTCTTCGTCTTCTACCGTGAGGACGCCATAGCCGATCGCCAGCCGCTGGGTATAGCTCAGTTCCATCAGGCCGCGGGCCGACTCGTTACAGACATAGTCGTAGTGGGTGGTTTCGCCGCGAATGACGACACCCAGGGCGACATAACCGTCGTACTTGACGCCCATCGGGCGATGTGCGGCGTCTTCGGCCATGGCGATGGCGGCCGGCAGTTCAAAAGCACCTGGTACGGTCACGACGTCGTAGTCGATGCCGTGCGCCTCAAGCGCGTCCTTCGCTCCGGCCAGCAGTTCGTCGGAGAGATCGTCGTAAAAGCGGCTTTCGACAATGAGGATGCGCAGCGAGGTTTCTGGGGACAAGGCGATGGTCCTGAATAGGCTCTGGGATAAGGCACGCTCAATAGCGCCTTATGAGCGAAAAAAGAAGTTCAAATTGACGCGGATATTTTACAGCGTCTTCCAGTCGATGATGGACAGGCCATAGCCCTCGAGCGCCGCGGGCTTGGGCCGCGTCCCCGAGAGGGCGATCATCTCACGCACGCCGAGATCGATCAGGATTTGCGCACCGACGCCATAGTCGCGTAGGCCTCGACCAGCCTGCCCCGGCCCGTCTTCGGCACCGAATCGGTTCGACAATACCTTGGCGTCCGGATCGCGCAGCAAGACCATGACGGCCGGGCCATCGTGAGCCGCCAGGACCTGCATAGCCTGTTCGACATAGCCGGCGCGCATGCTCGGGCCCAGTCCGCCCAGTACGTCAGAGGCGATGTCGAGTTGATGCATGCGCACCAGGGTCGGCTTCCCGGCCTGCGGCAACGCCTTTACCAGGGCCAGGTGCTCGGCGCCATCGAGCGTGTTGCGATAGACATACAGGCGGAACTGGCCGCCCCACTGGCTTTCGAACGGGCGTTCCAGCACACGTTCGACGAAGCGCTCGGTCCGGCGGCGATAGGCGATCAGGTCGGCGATAGTGCCGATTTTGAGACCATGCAACTGACCGAACTTGACCAGGTCCGGGAGGCGCGCCATCGAACCGTCATCATTGATGATTTCACAGATGACGCCGGCGGGCGACAGGCCAGCCATGCGCGAAATGTCGACGGCAGCTTCGGTATGGCCGGCGCGGACCAGCACGCCACCGTCGCGCGCCACAAGCGGGAAGACATGGCCCGGGCTGACCAGGTCGCGCGAATCCTTGGTCGGATCGATAGCGACGGCAATCGTGTGGGCGCGATCCTTGGGCGAAATACCGGTGGTTATGCCGTCGCGCGCCTCGATCGAGACGGTAAAAGCCGTGCCGTTGCGCGCGCCGTTGTCATGGACCATTGGCGGCAGGCGCAGCTGCTTTGCGCGTTCGGCGGTGATGGACAGGCAGACCAGACCACGCGCATGGCGCGCCATGAAATTGATAATGTCGGGCGTCGCCATCTGCGCAGGGATGACGACGTCACCCTCGTTTTCGCGATCCTCGGCGTCGATCAGGATATAGGGGCGGCCGTTGCGCGCGTCCTCAAGGATGTCTTCGATGGCCGAGACAGGCGATTCCGGATCGTTTGAGATAGCGTTCAGACTCATGACTGCATTACTTTTGAATGGATGGTTCGGTTTCGAACCAACGCGCGGCATAGCGCGCAAGGCGGTCGACTTCAAGATTAACGAAGCCACCGACAACGGTCTGCGACAATGTGGTGTGCGTCCAGGTGTGCGGAATGATGTTTACGCCGAAGGTCTGGCCTTCGACTTCGTTGATCGTCAGCGAAATGCCGTCGAGCGCCACCGACCCCTTGGGCGCGATGAAACGGTGCAGCGGATCGGGCGCGCGGAATTTCAGGCGGTAGCTGTCGCCGTCCCTTGTAACGCCCAGAAGTTCCGCCAGGCCGTCGACGTGACCGGACACGATATGACCGCCCAGTTCATCGCCGATCTTCAGCGCACGCTCCAGATTGACTCGCATGCCCTCACGCCAGGTGCCGAGATTGGTGACGTTGAGCGTCTCGTTCGACACGTCCAGGCGATAGGTGTTGGCTGCCTTGGACACCACGGTCAGGCAACAGCCGGCGTGGCTGATGGATGCGCCCAGCTCGACGTCGGACAGGTCGAAACCGACCTGCATGGTGATGTGCGCGCCGGCGTCAGACCGCTCCAGCTTCGCAATTGTGCCCATGCTTGAAATAATGCCGGTAAACACTTCTGCCTCTTAACTTAATTCGTAGCTTTCCCAGAGGTCGTCGCCCACCGTCTGTACGGCAAGGCGGTCGAAACGGTACATCTGCCCCAGGTCCGTTACATTGAGATGACCGATGACCGGCCGCCCGTCCCCCCCCATTATGGTGGGGGCGCGGAACCATTCAAGGCGATCGACCAGTCCGGCCTGCAGAAAAGCCGTGGCAATCACGCCGCCGCCTTCAACGAACAAACTCTCGATGCCGGCTTTTGACAGGGCGTCGAGCGCAGCAACCAGATCGACGCGCTGATGTCGCGTCGGCACCTTAATGGCCTTGACCTGGGCCGCAAGCATTTCACCGGGCAGGTCCACAGTCGTTACTACCCAGGTGGGGATGATGCGCGCCGTCTGGGCCAGCTTGGAGTTGAGCGGCAAGCGCCCGCGCGAATCGAGCACGACGCGCGTCGGCTGATAGCCCTCGTAATTGGGCAGACGAACGGTGAGTTCCGGATCGTCGGCGATGGCCGTCTCGATCCCAACCAGTACGGCATCATGAGCGCTGCGCAATTCGTGGACGACACTGCGCGCCTCTTCACCTGTAATCCAGCGCGATACACCGGCCGCAGTGGCGATCTTGCCGTCCAGCGTGGTGGCGAGTTTTAGGGTAATCGAGGGTCTTGCCAAGTTCCGGGCCTTAATCCTTTAAGGCCCGGCAAGGGCGACTGCCCGCCCGAGACTTTGCGCTGAAGGAGCGAAGCGTTAGCGCTTCACTATGGGCGAGGATCCTCACGGCATCTGAGTGCATCATGCGTCGTCAGTCGGCGAGAGATCCTGCTCACCAAGCCCACGCCGTATGTCGTGCGGATCGTCAAGCACATCATTGCTCAGGCCTTCGTCGCCGAGAAAGCGCGCAAAGTCGGAGGTTTCGCGGAAGTCGCGATAGACGCTGGCATAGCGGACATAGGCCACGACGTCGAGCGTCCGCAACGCCTTCATGACCAGCTCGCCCACCGCTTCGGACGGAATATCGGTCTCGCCCATGCTTTCCAGCTGACGGACAATGCCCGAGACCATCCGATCTATGCGCTCCTGCTCGATCGGCCGCTTGCGCAGCGCAATCGATACCGACCGCTCCAGCTTCGTCCGATCAAACGGCGTGCGCCGTCCTGAGCGCTTGACGATCATCAGTTCGCGCAGCTGGACACGCTCGAACGTCGTGAAACGGCCGCCGCATTCCGGGCACGACCGCCGGCGTCGGATCGCGGCGCCGTCTTCCGACGGCCGCGAATCCTTCACCTGGGTCTCCATATTTCCGCAGAATGGGCAGCGCATGGTCTTAGCCGTAGATCGGGAATTGCGCGGTCAGGGCCTTGACCTTGGCGCGGACCTCGGCCTGTACCGCTTCGTCCGGCGCGCCGCTGTTCGATTTCATGCCGTCGACGACGTCAGCGATCAGGTTGCCGATGATGCGGAACTCGGCTTCGGTGAAGCCGCGCGTCGTGCCGGCCGGGGTGCCGAGACGAACACCCGACGTGATGGTGAAGGGCTGCGGGTCGAACGGGATGCCGTTCTTGTTGCAGGTGATGAAGGCCGCTTCCAGCGCAGCCTCTGTCGCCTTGCCGGTCTGGCCCTTGGGACGCAGGTCGACCGACATGACGTGGCTGTCGGTGCCGCCCGTCACGATGGCCAGGCCGCGCTCAACCAGCGTAGCGGCCAGAACGCGGGCATTGGCGACGACCTGTGCGGCGTAGGCCTTGAATTCGGGCTGCAGCGCTTCGCCGAACGACACAGCCTTGGCGGCGATGACGTGCATCAACGGTCCGCCTTGCAGGCCCGGGAAGACGGCCGAGTTGATCTTCTTGCCCAGATCGGTGTCGTTCGACAGGATCATGCCGCCGCGCGGACCGCGCAGGGTCTTGTGCGTCGTGGTGGTGACGACGTGGGCGTGCGGCAACGGATCCGGATAGACGCCACCGGCGACCAGGCCGGCATAGTGCGCCATGTCGACGAACAGGTAGGCGCCAACCGAATCAGCGATCTCGCGGAAGCGCTTGAAGTCGATGTGGCGCGGATAGTTGGAGGCGCCGGCGATGATCAGCTTTGGCTTGTTCTTCTTGGCAAGGTCGGCGACCTGGTCATAGTCGATGACATTGTCGCCTTGCGTCACGCCGTACGGCACGACATTGAACCACTTACCCGACTGGTTGGCGGGTGAACCGTGCGTCAGGTGACCGCCGCAAGCCAGGTCCATGCCCATATAGGTGTCGCCCGGCTGAAGCAGGGTGAAGAAGACCGCCTGATTAGCATTGGCGCCCGAGTGCGGCTGGACGTTGGCATAGGCGCAGTTGAACAGTGTCTTGGCGCGTTCTATGGCCAGCTTTTCGACCTCATCGACATACTCGCAACCACCGTAATAGCGGCGGCCCGGATAGCCTTCGGCGTACTTGTTGGTCAGGACCGAACCTTGCGCTTCGAGGACGGCCTTGGAGACGATGTTTTCCGAAGCGATCAGTTCGATCTCGTCCTGCTGGCGGTGCAGTTCGCCCTTGATGGCGTTCAGGATTTCCGAATCGGCGGTGGCCAGATCGCTGTGGAAGAAGCCTTTGGGGGTGAAAGCGGGAGCGTTCAAGATAGAGAATCCTGTAGGCTGGAATGGAAAGGGAGGATGGGGCAGCGTTTACGCCCTACCGCCGTTCAGAGCAACCCTTTGTTTGCCGCAATGCTTTTGCC
>CBIHPL010000287.1:0-5133 GCA_966212005.1 uncultured Asticcacaulis sp. | reverse complement strand
CGCACAAGCGGAAAATGAACAGCCTCAAGCAAACTCTGAAAGGCGTGGCATGATTGGACGTTTGCGGGGAATTCTACTGGAGCTGAGCGAGGAAGAGGTGCTGCTTGAGTGCGGGGGTGTCGGCTATCTCGTCCGTTGCGGCGTGCGCACCCTGTCGGCCGTCCCCGAACTGGGCAGCGAAATCATTCTGCATATCGACAGCCAGACGCGCGAAGACGGCACGCGGCTTTACGGCTTTTTGTCAAAGGACGACCGCAAGGCGTTTCAGGCCTTGCAGGGGGTGCAGGGGGTGGGGCCCAAGGCAGCCCTGTCGGTGCTCGATGTCCTCACGCCGGGCCAGCTGGCTCAGGCGGTGGCGCACGAGGACAAGACGGCGGTCGGCCGGGCGAGCGGCGTCGGTCCCAAGCTGGCCCAGCGCATCGTCATCGAGCTGAAAGGCAAGATTCTCCAGACCGCGGATTTCGAACCCATACCCTATCACGCCCCGACACCCGCCAAACCATCGGTCAGCGGCGAGAGTGTCGCGGCGCTCGTTGGTCTGGGCATTCCGGAAAACCAGTCGCGCCAGGCGGTCGACGCCGCTCTCAAGCAACTGGGCGACGAGGCCGAGCTGGCTGCGGTCATCCGCGCGTCGCTCAAGGCCATGGGTAGGTAGTCATGGCGCGTCTCGTTTCCGGCGATGCGAACGCCGACGACATGGAAGAACGGGTCCAGGACCGGGCGTTGCGGCCCCAGAGCTTTGACGACTTTGTCGGCCAGGCGCCGCTGAAGGCCAATCTGAAGGTCTTCGTGGCCGCGGCTGCCGGCAGGCGTGAGGCGCTGGACCACGTGCTGTTCTACGGCCCGCCGGGCCTGGGCAAGACCACGCTGGCCCAGATCGTGGCGCGCGAACTGGGCGTCGGTTTTCGGGCGACCTCGGGTCCCATGCTGGCCAAGGCGGGCGACCTGGCGGCCATCCTGTCGAACCTGGAGCCCAACGACGTCCTGTTCATCGACGAAATCCACCGGCTCAATCCGGCGGTCGAGGAGATCCTCTATCCGGCCATGGAAGACTATGTGCTGGATCTGATCATCGGCGATGGGCCGGCGGCGCGCACAGTCCGCATCGACCTGGCGCCGTTCACTCTGGTGGGGGCGACGACGCGGGCAGGGCTGTTATCCACGCCCTTGCGCGACCGTTTCGGCATTCCGCTGCGGCTGGAATTCTATACGCCCGAGGAACTGGTGCGCGTGGTCCTGGGCACGGCGCGCAAGATGGGGGCCAGCCTGTCTGAAGACGGTGCGCTGGAAATTGCCTCGCGCTCCCGCGGTACGCCGCGCATTGCCGGCCGCCTGCTCAGGCGAGTACGGGACTTCGCGGCGGCGGATGGCGTGGAGACGATCGACAAGAAGGCGGCGTCAAAGGCGTTGGCGCGGCTTGAGGTCGACACCTCGGGCCTCGACCACTCCGATCGCCGCTATCTGCGCGCGCTGATCGAGAACTACGGCGGCGGTCCGGTCGGGCTGGAAACCATAGCGGCGGCGATCGCCGAAGCCCGCGATGCGGTTGAGGACATGATCGAGCCCTATCTGCTGCAGCAGGGCTTTATCCAGCGCACCCAGCGCGGACGAACGGCGTGCGCGCGGGCCTATCTGCATCTGGGCCTGACGCCGCCGGCACTGCCGCCGACGACGCCGGATATGTTTGAGAGCTAAGCCGTTCTGACGAGCCAATGGTCGGCGCCAAAGCGGCCTGAACCCATGGCGACCAGCACGGACGACAGCAGCAGGATATAGACGTTCTCTGGCGCGTCGGGATAGACGAAGACCGCGATAACCGTCGTCATGACGAATAGCCCCGCTGCGGCGAAGCGGGTCAGCAGGCCAGCGACCAGCAGAATGGGCAGGGACAGTTCAGCGGCGGTAGCCATCAGCGCGGCCAGTTCCGGTGACAGGACAGGGACCTTATACTCGTCGCTGAACAGGGCGATCGTCGTCGTCCAGCTGGCCAGCTTGGTCAGGCCGGAAAAGAAGAAGAACTTGGCGAGCCACAGCCGTACGGCCAGCAGCGCCGCGCCGGACAGCCAGTCGTTTGACGATAGCCGCTGTTCCAGGCTGGCGTAGGCGCGGACCAGGCCGAATAGCTGGGAGGCGGGCGCACTTCGGGTGTTCATGGGCGTATCCATGGGAATTTTCCTTTTATTTTCAGGTTGATGTCAGAAGGTCGTTTTGAACGAGCCGCGCCAGCAAGGTTTGCAGGAGCACCATGTCATTGACATCGGGATCAAGCGCGTCGAGCGCGCCAAACAGCGAGCGATGGCTGTCGATGAGAGTGAGAAAGCGCGCTTCGAGCGGGGCGAGGCAGAGTGAAATGACCTCGTCAGCAGTTGTTCTGCCGACCAGAAGGTTGCAGGCGATCATGACGGGTTGAGTAACGGGCGCGCCAGCAGCCAAGGCGGCGGAAAGGGGCCTGATGTCGTAATCGAGGTGCAGAATGCTGACAGAGGGATGAAGCGCGCAGGCCGCGTCGGGCGCCAGCAGGGCCTCGAGCGGGCAGGGAGCGGCGTCGGCGGCGTGATGGGCGTGATCCAGGGCGCCTTCGAACGCGGCGAGGTCCGCCAGCCACGGCAGGGACGCGTGAGGATGGTCGCGCAGGAAGGCCGAAAAGGCGTGACCATAGGTGTTGCGATCGCCGGAGGTCAGGGCATGGCTTTGGACATAGTCGCGAGCAAAGGCGTTGAAGGCTTCGTCGCCGAGCGCCTGCCTGCTCAGGTTGAAGCGCTCACCCAAGACTTCGATCAGGCCGAAAAGCCAGGTGTCGTGGTGGACGCGGAGCCCGGCCGAACCGGGAGAGGGCGTCATGACGCGCGTCAGGAAATCGCTCTGGAAACTTGCGAGGTCGCGCGTGTCAAACATGGCCAGCCTCCACCACGCTCGACGCGACCCGGGCGCGGCGCCTATCGGCGCGGTCGGCTTCGTCGAGCAGGACGTCGAGGTCGGGCAGGGCGGTATCCCACTCGATCAGGGTCGGCCGGTCGCCGAAGCGGTCGAGCGCTTCCTCGAAAAGCACCCAGACTTCGGGCCGGATGCGGCGGCCATGGGTGTCGACCAGCAGAACCTGGCCATCGTCGCCGGGGGCTTCGTCGTGGCCGGCCAGATGAAACTGTGCGATCGCGTCACCGTTTCCAAGCGCCGCCAGATAGGCATGGGGATCGCGGCCGAGATTGTGGGCGCTGACATAGACGTTGTTGATATCGAGCAGCAGGCCGCAGCCGGTCATGGCCGCCAGACGCAGCAGGAATTCGGGCTCATCGAAGTCGAGGCAGTCGAAGACGACGTAGTTCGACGGATTTTCGATCAGGACCTGCCGGCCCAGCGCGATCTGGAACCGGTCGATATG
The DNA here is from genome assembly GCA_966212005.1 of uncultured Asticcacaulis sp. Taxonomy (GTDB): domain Bacteria; phylum Pseudomonadota; class Alphaproteobacteria; order Caulobacterales; family Caulobacteraceae; genus Asticcacaulis. The sequence continues at coordinate 1,754 of CBIHPL010000287.1, read as the reverse complement.
GCGGGCGAAGACGTCCAGCGCTTCGTGCGTGAACGGCACAGGCAACAGATCCGGCACCGCGACGTGCGCATAAGCGCTCCAGCTCAGGTGCTCCGACACCAGGATGGGTTCGAAACGCTGCACCAGGGCGCAGACCTGGGCGAGATGGTCCTCACATAGCCCGTCGGCGCGCCCGAGCGAAAGACCGACGCCATGAAAGGACAAGGGATAGTCCGCGCGCAGACCTTCCAGCACCTTCAGTTTCGCGCCACCGCCGAAATAGTTTTCGGTGTGGACTTCGAGAAAGCCGACGGCCGGGGTCTGCGCGCGGATCGCTCCGGTGTGAGGCGCGCGCAGGCCGATGCCTGTGCGCGTGCCGATCGCTGGACCTGGGGGGATGTCGCAGATCATGGGCGGCCTCATCGGGGGGGCGGAGCGATTTTAACGATTACTTCGCGACGGTGCCGCCGGCGATCTTGGCGCAGGTGCCGGTCGGAACGTAGATCCATTCGGCCGGGTCGCGGTCGGCCTTGGCCTGGCCGGCACACGAATGCGCCTTGGTGGCGCAATCGTTCATATGGGCCTTGGCCACTCCGGCGCACTTCTCGAAGCCTTCCTTGGCCGTGGCGGTCGTGGCGACGACGGTTGCGCCACCGACAAGGGCGGCGAGGGCGGCAGTGACTTGCAGGGCGCGGACAGCAGTATTCGACATGTGGGTATCCTCTCGATCTGATTTAGGGGGGGGCAGCATGCCCACCTGGTCAGCAATACGCGGCGTCCCAGCAGACGGTTACACATGGGGGCGCAATTTTTTTGCTCGCCAAATCGGCCGGGCGCGCTTTACATGCGTTCAGGATGGGCAGGGTGTAACCTTACGACGCATGAGTACGTATGAACCCGATAAGTGGCAATCGGAGATGCGCGCGGCACTCAGCGGCGACGCGACCGCCTATCGCGCGCTTCTCGGATCGCTCCGGCCCTGGCTTGTTTCCTATTTCCGCCGCCGCCTGAAGGGCGCGGACAGTGAAGACCTTGTACAAATGACCCTGTTGAGTTTGCACGAAAAGCGCCACACCTACGATCCCGCGTCCCCCTTCCTGCCGTGGATCGCCGCTGTCGCACGACACAAGCTGATCGACTATGTCCGCAAGTCCGGCAACCGCGTGTACGTCGAGCTGGATGACGATATCGTAGGCGATGAGAGCGGCGGTCTGCCGGCGGACCTGGCGCGGCGTGACGTCGAGGTCCTGCTGGCGCAATTGCCGAAGGATCAGGCGCGCATCATCAGCCTGCACAAACTTCAGGAACTGAGTATAGACGAGGTGTCGACGGCGACGGGCAAGAGTGCGTCGGCGGTGAAGGTCGCCATCCATCGCGGGTTGAGGAAACTTCAGACGCTGGTCGGCGGCAAGCCGACGGAGGCCGCCGATGAGTGACGAACTCCTCGATGACCTGGCCCGCGATCTCATGCCGGCACGGCCGCTGAGCGTCCGCGCCCTGTGGATCGGCGCGGCCGTCGCCACGGTCATGGCGGCAATCTACATCTTCCTGCTATATGGCGCCCGCCCGGAACTCAGGGCCATGCTGGGGGGCGATTTCGGCGTCGATCCGATGGCCTGGTTTAAACCTCTGTTGTTCATAGCCGTTGGCGCCGGCGCCCTGTGGTCGACCGCTGAACTGGCGCGGCCCGAAGGCAGGTTGCGCCTCCGGACCCTGGCGCCCCTGGCCGTGGCCGTGACCTTTGTGCTGGTGGGGCTGGGAAGCGACATCCTTGC
>CBIHPL010000286.1:0-5167 GCA_966212005.1 uncultured Asticcacaulis sp. | reverse complement strand
CGCAGTCCCGGCCCCTGGCGTGTTCGATCACCGCCTCGATCAGCCGGCGGCCGACGCCCTTGCCGCGCGCGGACTCCGCGACGAACAGGTCCTCGAGATAGACATAGTAGGTCCGCGCCCAGGTCGAACGGTGCATGACCAGGGTGACGAAACCCACGACCTCCTTGCCTTCCCGGGCCAGCAACAGCACCATGGGTTCGCGCGCATCCAGAAACCGGCCGAACGTCGTATCGGTCACCTCTTGGGCAAGAGGATTGTTGTAGAAGTCGAGATAGGCGCGCCACAAAGGCAGCCACTCGGACTTGTCCTGAGCCCGGGCATAGTTCACATCGATGGCCACGGCCTTTTCCATAAATTCAACTTTCGAAAAACAAAACCATTATCGATTTCATTTATACAATCCGAGCCGCCATAGTGACGTCATCTACACAGGAGACAGTCTTATGGACAGCCAAGGCAAATGCCCCTTCCACCAAACGGCGCCAACGCTAACAACATCGGGCGGCGCCCCGGTCAGTGATAACCGGAACAGCCTGACTGCCGGTGCGCGCGGACCGATTCTGCTGCAAGATTACCAGCTTATCGAAAAACTGGCGCACCAAAACCGCGAACGCATTCCGGAACGCGTCGTCCATGCCAAGGGCTGGGGCGCCTACGGCACCTTCACCGTCACGCATGACATTACGAAATACAGCCGCGCCAAAATCTTTTCCAAGGTTGGAAAGGCCACGCCGCTGATCACCCGTTTTTCGACCGTCGCCGGGGAACTGGGCGCCGCCGACGCCGAACGCGACGTGCGCGGCTTCAGCATCAAATTCTATACCGAGGAAGGCAACTGGGACCTGGTCGGCAACAATACGCCGGTCTTCTTCATCCGCGATCCGTACAAGTTCCCGGACTTCATCCACACCCAGAAGCGCCACCCGAAGACGCACCTGCGTTCGGCGACCGCCGCCTGGGACTACTGGTCGCTCAGCCCCGAAGCCCTGCACCAGGTGACGATCCTGATGTCAGACCGCGGCATTCCGGTATCGCCCATGCACATGAACGGCTACGGCTCCCACACCTACAGCTTCATCAATAGCGATAATGAGCGCTTCTGGGTCAAGTTCCATTTCAAGACCCGTCAGGGCTCTGTCAATCACAGCAATGCGGAGGCCGCCCGGCTGATCGGCGAAACGCGAGAGAGCTATCAGGAAGCGCTATACGGCGCCATCGATCGTGGCGAGTTTCCGAAATGGGACCTGTTCGTCCAGATCATGCCGGAACTGGAAGCCGAGACCACCGCCTACAACCCGTTCGATCTGACCAAGGTCTGGCCGCACGCCGACTATCCGCTGATCCCTGTCGGCACCATGGAACTCAACCGCAACCCGGAGAACTATTTCAGCGAGGTCGAGCAGGCCGCCTACTCGCCGTCGAACATCGTGCCCGGCGTCGGCTTTTCGCCTGACCGTGTGCTTCAGGCGCGCATCTTCGCCTATGCCGACGCCCATCGCTACAGGCTGGGGACACACTACGAAGCCCTGCCCGTCAATGCGCCGAAGTGCCCGGTCCGCCACTACCACGCCGACGGCCAGATGCGCTTCTTCGACAATTTCCAGTCGAACCCGGACGCCTATTATGAGCCCAACAGCTTTGGCGGCCCGGCCGAGGCGCCGCAATATCGCGAGCCACCGCTGAGAATTTCCGGCGACGCGGCGCGCTACGATCACCGCGATGGCAATGACGATTACAGCCAGCCGCGCGCCCTGTGGAATCTGTTCGACGCCGGCCACAGGCAGCGCGTCTGCGAAAACATCGCAGGCTCCATGACGGGGGTACCGGACTTTATCGTCGAACGCGCGCTGACCCACTTCGACCGGATCGATCCGGCCTATGGCAACGGCATCCGCAGAGCCCTGGGCCACGGCGGTGATGCCGGAGTCCAGGCGACGCGCAGCCTGGGCGACGTGGAATAGGTCGGGAAGGCCGGTGCGAAAGCGCCGGCCTCAGGCCTTTTTCAGGAACTCCGTGCGCAGGACCAGGCCCTTGACCTTGTCGGCGTTGCACTCGATCTCGGCCTCATCGTACGTCAGGCGGATATTCTTGATCAGGGTACCGCGCTTGAGCGTCACGCCGCCTGAGCCCTTGACCTTGAGGTCCTTGATCAGGGTGACGCTGTCACCGTCCCTGAGGCGCGTCCCGTTCGAATCCTTCACGACGATTTCGTCTTCATCTTCAGCCATGACCGGCCCCTTCAGGTTTTAACGCGCCACGCGTACAGACGCCGTCCCTGGCGATCAAGCTTTTTTCAGCGCCTCACGCAGCGTCCACGCTATGGCCAGGCCGACCAGAACCATGTGGGCGAACAAAGCATTATAGAGTTGCGGGCCCATTTCCGGCGGAAAGTGCGGATTGTGCCCCCCCTTGAAGCGTGACATCGGCAGGACGACATAGGTCATGACGCCCCAGATCCCCAGGCCGTACAACAGGCCGAACACGGTCAGCGCATTCCGGACCGCCGGAATCGCCCTGGCGATCAGGTAGAAGACAAAGGCCATGACCACCGCCATGGCAAAGTGCAGTCCCATTCCGACGGCGAAGGTCGTCCAGCCGCCGGCAAAGGCCGCATCGCCCATCAGCCCGGCGGCGATCGACTGCGGAATGCGGATGAGTTTGGCGCCGCGCGCGCCGAAGAAAACGAACGCGTCGACGATGTCGAGCACCCCCGCCAGCAAGCCCGCGGATATGATGGTATTGATATGGCGCATCGGCCGCCCTCCCCTGTTCCCTGGGAGGAGCCTAACACGCAGCGCGTAAGGCGTCTAACCGGCTTAAATTACCGCAGGTTCAGTCCCGGCAATAGCCTTCGCCCGCCGCGACGATCAGACAATTGTCCTTGTCGGCCAGCCACTTCATGCCGGTTTCCTCTCCGCTGCCGGGACGAATGACGAAGGTTTGCCCGTCGCGCAGGAACTGGATGCCGCCATCGGCCGCCGTGCCTGTGAAGTCGCGCGGTCCATCCAGGTTCTGCACCGTGACCTTATAGTCTGAGCCCTGGGGCGTGATGGTCAGCGCTGTGCCTTCGGGTCCGGTCCACTTGCCGGTAAAAGTCGACGGATCGATCGTCACGGTCGACGCCGCCTGTTCCGACGCCATGGAAACGGCCGCCGATTCCGCTGCCGAACTGGCTGAATGATCGGCGGCGCTCTGCGGCGAACAGGCCGCAAGGCCGGCTGCGAACGACAGGGACAGGGCTGTGAGGGCGGCGAACTTCATGCGGTGGCTCCTTATGTCCCAGCAGGCATATCCCGCCCAGGCATAAAGACGCCATATGCCTCACAGCGGGTAGTTCGAGTAGACCTGCTTCAGACTGCGATCCTGCGCGATGGCGACCGGCGTGACCAGTTCACGCCTGAGGATCACCTTTCGGCAGGCATCCGTGCCCAGCCCGGCGCATTCGGCGTCGCGACTGCCGCGCGTCTTGATCAAACGGTCCGCGAAACCGTTGCCGACATAGAGCGCATCAACCGTCTGGACATGGCCGACCGGCACGCCTGCCTCTTTATAGGCCAGCCAGGCCAGTTCGCTGCAATAGACGGCATCGTTGCGGAAGGAGAAGAACAGGTCATAGGGCCGGCCTTTCAGGGCGCGGGCGATTTTTACGATGGTGCGAATCTGCTGTGCCGTCAGGCCGGGGCGCCGATAAACGGCGTAGCGGCCAAACCGGCCGCGCGCGACCCATTGCCTGACAGGCGTTTCCTTGACCGGGCCGGTGGCCTCGATCACAACCCAGTCGTCCCCGCGCCGCGCCACTATGCCCATGTGCGTATAGGCGCTGAGCGTCGCGGCGGCGATGGCCGTCGACTGGCCGCTGCGTGAGGTGTGGAATATCAGATCGCCTTCACGCCATTTCGGGGCATGCGAAAACCAGCGCCAGACCGCGACCAGCAGCATGAGCAACAAGGCGATCCATACCCACGGTCCCTTTCGCATCAGTTGAACCTGTGCGCCGGGGCGCCCGCCAGGTCGATCATTCCGCTTCTTATCCTGAGCAGGCTCGCCTTCACGGCAAAGACCGCCATGTCAAGCCGCTTCGGATGCCTGTGTATGGCCGCCTCCATTTCCCCCTCCTTGCGTGCAATCTCAGCTGCGCCTACAAGTTCCTACAAGCGGAGGATGAGCATGAGCCAAGGTTTCGTCAACACGTTTTGCGCCACCCTGCCCGGCGCCGAGGTCTCCGATCCCTGGGGCGGCGGCCACGACTGCTGGAAGGTCGGCGGCAAGATGTTCGCCGTCACCGGCGCGATCAATAAGGGCGTGTCGGTCAAGACGCCGGACGTCGAAACCGCCGAAATGCTTATCGAAAGCGGCACTGCTGAAAAAGCGCCGTATATGCACCGGTCGTGGGTCTATTTGCCGCTCGATACACCGGATGCCGAAGTGCAGCACCGCATCGCCGAATCCTACCGCATTATCCGCAAGGCCCTGCCCAAGCGCGTGCAGGCCGAACTGGCGCCATTCGAATGAGCCTCGACATCCGTGCCGTCGGCTTCGGCACGCCGGATTATGAAGCCGCCGTTCAGTTGCGCCGCACTGTCCTGCGCACGCCTCTGGGCCTTGATTTTTCGCCCGAAGACCTGGCGCGCGAAGGCGCCGACACGCATCTTTGCGCCTTTGACGACGACCGCCTCGTCGCCACCGTGGTGATGACGCCGTATGAACCCGGCAGGGTGAAACTGCGCCAGATGGCGGTGGCCGACGACATGCGCGGCCGCAATATCGGTGCGGAGCTGGTGGCGTTTTTCGAAGACCTGGCCCGCCGCGATGGCATTCGCGAGATTGTCCTCGCCGCCCGCCAGACAGCACAGAGCTTTTACGCGCGACTGGGGTATGAGACGGATGATGTGGTCTTTACGGAAGTGACCATTCCACACGTGAGGATGTGGAAGTTGTTGTAAGTTGCCATAGGCCGTAGTCATATTTTCAGTGGGTGCACCGATTGGTAGACTGAAGCTACTAGAACGGCGGCTGAATATACTGGATATCTTCGCCTGCGACTTGGCACCAGCCACTGATGGCTACATCTCCCGTCGCAATGACGGGTCCGGCTTCGTGATCCTGACGCCCCGGGGCGGACTCGAGCCAACACGCCGGCTGCAAGGAGCCTTGGCGACTGAGTTGG
>CBIHPL010000285.1:0-5188 GCA_966212005.1 uncultured Asticcacaulis sp. | reverse complement strand
CTCTATCTCGACTTCTTCGACCGCAAACTCAAGCCGCAGAAGTAGGCCTTGGCGCACATAAAAACCACGGATACCGGAGCATCCGTGGTTTGAATGGCGTAATTCACCAGGACGGCCGGGGGAAAATTGCGCTCTTTCCCACCATCCGGAAGGGCCGGTTTACTTCGCGCCGACAGCCGCCAGCAGGGCGGGCACGTGTGTCGCGGCGTCGCCACTGTCGTGGACGAAGGCGATGCGGCCGTCCTTGCCGATGACGTAGGACACGCGCCCGGCCATATTGGCGACCGGCAGCTTGGCGTCATAGGCAGCGGCCACCTTGGCCGAGGTGTCGGCGGCGACCGGGAACTTGCCCTGGCAGTCGGCGGTCGAGAATTTCTTCAGCGTCTCGATGTCGTCGGTCGAAACTCCGACGACGCGGACCTTTTGGCCCGCGAACTTGTCGATATTGACCGAAAACTGGTGCGCCTCCAGCGAGCAGCCGCCGGTGAAGGCCTTGGGGTAGAAATAAACCACGACAGGCCCGGTCTTGAGCGCCTGTTTCAGCGAGAAATTCGACACCGCGCCATTCGTGGCGGCTTTGAGCGTAAAGTCGGGCGCCTTGTCGCCGACCTTGAGCGCCGCCAGGGCGGGCGAAGACAGCGCCAGTGACGCGGCAATGACGGCAGCGGACAAGATCTTCATCTCTGGTCTCCGAAACGTGCAAAACACCATAATAGGCGAACGATAGGCCTGAATCGTCTGCTCGGCAAGGCGCCGGGAGGGGGGCTATTTCTCCTCGATTATCTTTACGTCCCATGCACCGAGCTGGATGCCGTCACCGCTTTTTACCGGTTGATTGGCCAGCAGTTCGGTGCCGTCGCCGAAGGCGTTGGAAAGCACCTGCGGTTTGGCCGAATAGTTCATGACGTAGCGCACGCGCTTGCCGCTTTTCAGGGTACCCGTCTTGACGATGATCGGGAAGGCGGCGTTCGATGCCGACGGCGTTACGCCCGCGCGCTTGACCTCTTCGGACATAAGTTTGTCGATCGCGGCGTCGGTGGGCATGAAGCCGACATAGGTCACTTCGCCCTTACCGTAGCTGTTGCGGGTAATGGCCGCATAGTTGGGCCAAGACGGGTGTTTGTAGCGCGCGACGACCTTGGCCGTGGTCGGGGTCAGGAACTCCATCCACCACCGCACCTTGTTGTCAGCCTCGCCAACGGCGAAAGGATCGCCTTCGAGCGTCACACCTTCCGGGATGGTGAACTGGTTGTAGGTCACGCCGGCCGCTTCGGCGATGCCGCCGGGCTGGCTGGCGTAGCGCACCTTGGTGTTTTCGTCCGAGAAGCCGCTTTTGAACGTATAGAGCAGGTGACCGCCCTTGTGCGCGAAGGCATTCAGCTTCTCGATCTCGGCGTCGCTCGCCGAATATAGTGCCGGCACGATGATCAGGCTGTATTTCCCCAGATCGGTCGTCGATGACGGCGAAAGAATATCGACTTCGACATTCATCCGGTAAAGCGCGTCATAGTAGGACCGGACGACGTCGTTATAGATGACCGTGCGGCCATCCGCGCCGATTTTGAAGGCATCGAACCCGCCTAGCGCCGTATTGCTGACATAGAGGGCGACCTTGTTGTCCTTGCGCAGATCGACCAGCCTGGGCCCAAGGCGTTTGAGGTCGGCGCCGATGGTCGAGATTTCCTTATAAACCGCGTTCGGCTTGTAGTCCTGCGACAACACGCCTTTCCAGTAGGTTTCGATGGCATTGGCGGTCGTCGCCCAATGCCAGTATGAAACCATATTCGCGCCTGAGGCCAGGTGACTGTAGGCCTGCAGACGCAACTGTCCGGGATAGGGCGTCCAGTGCGGGAAGCCCTGTGCCTGGGTCTCGATGACGAGGTAGTTCTGCCCATTGCGCATGGAGCGCGTAACGTCGCCGCCGAAGGCGATTTCGGCGCCGGTGAGCTTGTCCTGGCTGGGGTGATAGATGTCAATGCCGGCGATATCCAGCGGCTTTGCGGCTTCCCAATGATTGACCTCCGGCTGGACGCCATAGGAGTGCCCCTTCCAGCCAAGATCGAAATTCTGCGTGATGAACTGGTCCGGACGGGCATGGGCTCGCACCAGTCCCGCCTGCCAGGTCAGGAATTCGGTGACCAGTTCGCGCTGATATTCGGCAAAGGCGTTGGACAGGCTGGCATTGATCGAACCGGTCACCGGCGGGAAGTCTTCCCAGCTGTTGATCCGGTTGCTCCAGTAGTCGAGGCCGAACGCCTTGTTGAGTGTTTCCAGGTCCGGATATCTTGCCTTCATGCGCTGGACGAAGCCGGCCTGTACATTGGGACCGCTGGTGTTGTAGGCCTTGGTCTCATTGTCGACCTGATAGCCGATGACCGCCGGATGGTCCTTTACGTGGTCTACCAAGGCGACGATCACCCGTTCCGATGCCCGCCGGTAGTCGGGGTCCGTGATGTCCATGTTCTGCCGCGGGCCATATTTGTTCTGGCCCTGCGGTGTTATCGCCAGGACATTCGGGTGCTCACGCACCAGCCAGGTCGGCACCGCATAGGTGGGCGTGCCGACAATCACCTTGATGCCCTGTCCATGCAGCGCGCTCAACATCCGGTCGACATGGTTGAAGTCGAAGACGCCGGGGCCCGTCTCCAGCGTGCCCCAGGTGGATTCCGCGATGCGCACGACCGTTATGCCCGCGGCCTTCATCATCCGTGCGTCTTCCTCGACCCGGTCGACAGGGGTGTATTCGTCATAATAGGCGACGCCGAACAGCACTGTGTCGGGCAATTTCGCCTTCGCCGACACCTGCGGCGCCACGACAAGGCCAAGGGTCACAGCCATGACCGTGCACACTAAACGGTTGAAGCCTGGCATCTTCCCTCCAATTGTCTGACTATTGGCGCCAGGAATATCCCACCAGCGCGGTGAAGGCAAGGCGAGGGCAGGCATGCATCCGAAAATCCGGCCGGTTCAGCCTGGCGGGTTGTGCTTGAGCAGGAAGGCGACCATGGCGGCGTGCTTGCCATCGGGAGACAGGTCGACGTGGTCGATCTCCGGCAACTGGCCGAAGACCTGGAGCGGCGGCGGTGCCCCCAACGCGTTCTGGGCATCGGCTGAAGCGGCGCACATAAGTGCCAGAGCAGATGCAAACAATGCCAGGCAGCGCATGGTCATTCCCCAGTGATCGGGCTTAATAGGCCGGATTGTGCTTTTCCATGAAGGCGGTGACCGCCTTCAGCATATCGGTGCGGTTCTTTTCGCTCGATGTCAGCCAGTGGTCTTCGCGCAGCAGCGTGACATAGTCCACCGGCTTGCCCGCGGCCTTCATCGCGGCCACCATCCGTTCACTCTGGTTGATCGGCACCGTGGTGTCGTCCGTGCCGTGGATCAAAAGAAGCGGCATGTTGATCTTGCCCGCGTGCAGGGCCGGGGAGACTTCAGCCAGCCGCGTCTTGTCATCGCCCATATAGCGCTGCCAGTAGGCGAATGAGCCCGCGCGCTGGGTCCCGGTTTGCTGGCCGACCCAGATCATCATCGCGTTGAGGTCCGACACGGGCGCTCCCGCCGCCGAACAGCGATAGACTGACGGATCGAGTGCCGCTGCGGCCAGCGCCGCATAGCCGCCGTAGGACCAGCCGAAGATCGAGATGCGCTTTGGATCCGCGATGCCCTGGGCAATAAGATGGCGCGCACCGTCGGACAGATCGGTCTGCATCTTCTTGCCCCATTCGCCGTAACCGGCTTCGATGAAGGCCTGTCCATAGCCGTCCGACCCCCGGAAATTGGGCCGGAAGACGAGGTAACCGCGCGAAGCGAAGGCCTGGGTCATCCAGTCGAAAGCCGCCGTATCGTGGGACTGCGGGCCACCGTGCGGCATGACCAGTACCGGCAGGTTCTTTGTCCCGCGTCCGGGCGGGAAGGTAATATAGCCGTGGATGTCCAGCCCGTCGGCGGCCTTGTACCTGATGCTCCGGGTCTCGGCGGTCCACTCGGCGGGCAGGTCCGGGCGCTGGCGTCCGATGGTCGAGGCCTTGCCCGTCGCCAGGTTCATGAAGAAGTAGGTGCCCGAGTCGTCGAACCCTTCGGTGAAGACAATGCGCTTATCCTTGTCTTCGGCTGTGGCGACGGTTGTGGCACGATAGTCGCCCATGGCCTTTTTTACCGCGTCGAAACGCTTCTGGTCTTCGGGGTCGAAATAGACGCGCTGTGTTTCGTCGGTCTCACGGTCACTGTAAGCGAATCCCGAATGCAGATGCGTGGCACCGTCGAACAGAGGGCGGGACACGCCACGGCCTTTTTTCTCTTCGATCTCCGTGATGGTGCCGTCCAGGGCCAGCAGATAATAACCTTCGGCGCGTTCACCGGTTTCAAAGGAAACAACGGCCGACTTGCCGTCGCGGCCTATGCCCCACACACTGATATTTCCGATGGCCGATGTTTCGCTGTAAACCTCTTTCCAGCACGACGTATCCGCGTGTCAGCCCCCAATTTCCACCTGGAACGGCATAGTCTTTACGCTTGCCGTGTGGCGGGGTTTGGCCTAGTCAGGCCGCAAATCCACAGATTCCGGAGACAGCGTCATGACCTTGGCTTTCGTATTTCCCGGTCAGGGCTAACAAAGCGTCGTTATGGGCGCTGAGCTTTACGACAATTTCAGCCGCGCCCGCGAGGTGTTCGACGCCGTCGACGAAGCGCTGGGCCAGAAGCTGTTCCAGTTGATGAAGGACGGTCCCGAGGATCAACTTACCCTGACCGAAAACGCCCAACCGGCCATCATGGCCGTATCGCTGGCCGTGGCGAAAGTGCTGGAAAGTGATTTCGGCATTCCGTGTTCGGCCGCGAAATATGTCGCCGGCCACTCCTTGGGCGAATATTCGGCGCACGCGGCGGCAGGGACCTTTTCACTGGAAGAAACCGCGCGTCTGTTGAAGCTGCGTGGCCAGGCCATGCAGCGCGCGGCCCCGTTGGGCGTGGGCGCCATGGCCGCGCTGATCGGCAAGGCTGACCTTGAGCTGGCCGAAAAGGCGTGTGAAGCGGCGGCGAGCGCCGGTGTCGTCGTTGTCGCCAATGACAACAATGCCGGCCAGATCGTCATTTCCGGCGTTAAACCGGCTGTCGAACTGGCAATCGAAAAAGCGAAGGAACTGGGCGCCAAGGGTATGCTGCTCAACGTATCCGCGCCCTTCCACTC
>CBIHPL010000284.1:0-5230 GCA_966212005.1 uncultured Asticcacaulis sp. | reverse complement strand
CGTCGACCAGCAGGTGCGGCAGGTCCTGATCCAGCCTGACCGGTTGCTGGAACAGGCCAAGGGTGGGGCTGACCAGGACCTGCCCTTCCAGGGATTTGCGCGCCCGGGCGCGGGCCGACGCCATGTTTTCATTGGCCGGGTCCTCGATCCAGCCAATGCCGCGCCGGTTAAGGAAATCGCGCAATTCCGCACGGCGCTTGCCGATAAACGGCCGGAACAGGAAGACACCCCGGCCCTCAGGCCAGACGGGCGACGGTGCCCACAGGACGGGTTGTCCGACACTGGACCCCTCTCCCGCCATGACCAGCGCTTCGGCGACGTCGTCATGTGTATGGGCCAGGCAGATAACCGTTGCGCCCTTGCTGCGCGCCGCATCGGCCAGAAGGCGGTGACGCGCCCCGCGCGCAGCAGCCGACAGACCGGTCCTGGGCTTGTCGCCCATCCATTTGAGCGCCGTAAATCCCGCGCCGACGTTCCGGGCATGGCGCGCCACGCCCTCCGTCCAGCGGTCGCTGTCCGGAGTCCGGCCGTGATCGACGCAGAAGACTTCGAGAGGACGCCTTCCCCACAGGGCCAGGGCGTGCAGCAGCGCCACCGAATCCCCGCCTCCGGAAACGGCAACGCCGACCGGGTGGTCGGCGGGTCCGTCAAGATAGGTCTCGAAGATCGCGAAGGCATCGTCCAGGCTGGCCGTCAGGCCTTGCATTTCGCCCGGACCTTGAGCGTCTTGGCCAGCGACTTGCTCTCGGCAGTCGCTGTTTTTGCATAAAGCTTGTCGAACTGGCTGAGCGTCGCACAGGCGTCGGACGGGCGGTTGCTGTCCGTCAGCGTACCGGCCAGACGGACGGTGGCCTCCGGCGCCCACGCCGCCTTGGGCCAGCCCTTGAGCGCGGTCGCGTAGGCGGCGATCGCGCCCTGGGAGTCCTGCTTCATGGCGCGAATCTGGCCGAGCCGGAACCACGCTTCAGGCAGTTGCGAGGCCTCGGGCCACGTGGTTGTAAAAGCCTCGAAGGCGCGTTCGGCATCGTCGGTCTGACCCGACGTCATCATGTTGTAGGCGCGCTCGAAATCCGCCTGCGCATCACCCAGAGAAGGCGGCGGCGGCGGAGGAGGCGCCATGGCAGCATCGATATCCTTAATGTGGGCGTCATTGAGATCGACACGCTTGGTCAGGGTATCCATCCGCGCGGTCAGAGCCGAAATCTGCTCCAGCAGCTGACGGTTCTGGAACTGGGATTCCTCCAGCTGTCCGGTCAGGCGGGTCAGGCCGCCGTTCTGCTCTTCGACCTTGCGCGACAGGATATCGACCGTCGCCTGAAGCGCAACGACCTCCGGATCCGGCTCGATCAGGATCGGCGGATTCGGCGCCTTTCCTTCCATGCGCGCGATCGTGCGTTGCAGTTTACGGACATTGCGGTCCAGCTTCTGCAGCTTCTTGGCGTCCCACACCTCGTTGTCGGTCGGACGCACAGTGGGATCGTCCTCATCGTCGTCCGTGCTGAACAGCTGCGCATGCGCCGTAGCCGGCGACACCAGTGCGGCGGTGCCCGCACCCAACGACAAGACGAGCGCCAGACCAGTCAGTCCGGCCGCGGCATGGGTCCGCCACCCTGCAGCAAATTGTTTCCGGCAACGATACTCAGTCATGGAACCTCTTCCCCGCCCGTAAACACGAGAAAAGCGCCGGCCGGAGCCGGCGCAATCGAGCGATATGGGAAAAAGTGTCAGCGGTTTTTTCCATGATATCGCGACAAAGCAAAAAATTCAGATCGGTGGGCAACACCGATCTATAGTGTTGAACTAACACCATAGTCGGGCCGAATTAAGACGTAAACGTCTAATTCCAACTGGCTTTGCGGAGCGTTACTGCGACGCGGCCAGTGTGTCGTTCTTGACCCAGCCGATATTGTCGTTGTCGTCGGCGACCTGCCACCAGATTCCGTTCTTCTCGCCCGTCGGATAAAGGGTGAGGCCGACCGGCAGGGCACGAACCACCGCGCCCTTGGGGTCTGCAGTCTTGCGCAGGGTCGTCGCGGTCTGGACGGTGAAGGCGCGTTCGGGAGCCGCCGCCTTGCCGCCGACATCGATGCCGCCCAGGCTGTTGACCATCTCGCTATAGGCGACGATGAAGGCCTGGGTGACGATACGGCCGACTTCGGTGTCCTCATAGCCGCCACCGACCGCACCGGCAAAGCCCAATCCGCCGCCCGCGCCCCAGCTCAGGTCGTTCTTGGCGGCGTGGCCTTCAAAGGCATTCGATTCCGAGGTGCGTACGTCGGTGAGCGACAGGACCACATCGGACTCGAGCTTCTTGGTGCGGAAACCGCCGATCACGGCGCCCGCCTTGCCGCCAACCAGGCCGCCGATCAGGCCAGCCGCGCCCGCGCCGCCGGTGTTGGAATCCGCGCTGCCGACTTCGGCGACCAGCACGAAGTCCGCCGCCTTGATCTGGCCCTTGCCGACGTTCGAACCGCGTTGCAGACCGAGGTTCTGGTTCAGTTCGCGTTCCTTGGCCGCCGCATTCATGCCGGCGCCACGGTCCACCAGGCTGAAACAGCCGGACTTCTGGACAATGACCTTGAGCAGCTTCTGCGGTGGCGCCAGGCTGTTCTGCGTCCAGCCCGACGCGTCATCGCCATCGACAATGGTGATGGTGCCGAGCTTTCGCGAACAGCGCGGAATTTCAGACAGCATCTTGTCCTGGGTTTGCTGGACCTTGGAAGCCTTGGCCTGCGCAAATACGGCAGGTGCGGTCATCAGCGCCGACGCGGCGACGCCCGCCGCCAGCACGCTGGTCAACAGTTTCGAGGTGGTCATACGGAAATCTCCCGATCAAATAGGGTAAGGCGTCGGCTGCGGCGGTAGCCGCATGCAGGCATATCTCGACGAAACGCTGTACTGGAAAGCTGGATACGATCTCGGCGCAGCGGCTGCCGACGCAAACGAAATCAGGCCCCTCACGTTAGCCGTGAGGGGCCTGATCCGCAACCTAAAAAAGGGAAAAGACTTACCGGGCGCCCGACGGCAGCGACGTGTGCGCGTTACGGTTTTGCGCCCAGGCATCTTCATCCGAACCGGGGTTCAGCGGGTTTTCCTTGCCGTAGGAAATGGTCGAGATGCGGGCCGGCGCCACGCCCTTCGAGATCAGGAATTCCGAGACGGCTTCGGCGCGGCGGGCACCGAGGGCGAAGTTGTATTCACGCGTGCCGCGTTCGTCGGCATTGCCTTCGATACGGATCTTGACGCCCGGATAGCGGTTCAGCCACGCGGCCTGAGCCGCCAGGACGCCCTGGGCATCCGAACGCAGCGAGGACTGGTCGGTGTCGAAATAGACGCGGTCGCCGACATTGACGATGAAGTCCTGCTGCGTGCCGGGCAGGATGCCGCTCTGGACAGGCTGGGTCGGAGCCGGTTGCGGCGCCGGAGCGGGCTCAGGCGCCGTCGCGACCGGAGGGGTAGGCACCGGTTCCACCGGCTTCGGCTTGTCCGAGCAAGCAGCGACAGATGTCAGCACAAAGGCCACGAGGGCCGTTTTTAAAACGGTTTTGGTCTTGATCGACATAATCCACCTCTCTCACCAGGTTGAACCTTTTAACGGCTCTATTGCATAGTTTTTGTGACTTTAACGTTCACAAAATGCGTTAATATTTACCATCATATGCCCCGCCGGTTTTGTCAAACACAAGTGTAAAATTAAACTATCGGGGCAAACGTTTCATAAAAACGCGAGCTTTCCGCTACTTGAGGCGCGGCGACCAGGCCGGGTCAGAGGCACCGCCGTGATAGGGTACCGGCCGCTCGATCCGGCCCGACGCCTCGACCGTCCACAGCGACGGCGACCCGCCCGGCGGCTCGCGGAAGAACATGATGTAGCGCCCGTTGGGCGCCCAGGTCGGGCCCTCCTCGAGATAGGATGAGGTCAGCAGCTTTTCGCCGCCGCCATTCGGGCTCATGACGCCGATGGAGAAACGGCCGCCGGATTGCTTGGTAAAGGCAATCATGTCGCCTTTCGGGCTGAAGACCGGCGTAGAATAGATGCCGCCACCAAAGGTCAGGCGGCGCACATTCGATCCGTCCGCATTCATGACATAGATCTGCGGCGAACCGCCCCGGTCCGACGTGAAAGCGATCCGGCTGCCATCCGGAGAATAGGATGGTGAGGTATCGATGGAACCATCGCGCGTCAGACGCGTCGTCTGGCGCGATCCAAGATCCATCGTATAGATATCGGAATTGCCGCCCTGGGTCACGGTAAAGGCGAGTTTCGATCCGTCCGGCGAGAAGCGCGGCGCGAAGACCATGCCGCGGAAATCGCCGACCGCTTCCTGGCGGCCCGATTCGATATTGAAGATGTAGATGCGCGCACGGTCGGCGCTCAGCGACATATAGACCACTTCCTGGCTGTCAGCCGAGAAGCGCGGCGTCATGACCTTGGTGGAACCATCCGTAAGATAGGACGGATTGGCCGCGTCCTGGTCCATGATGGCCAGGCGCTTGACCCGGGCGCCGCGCTTGCCGCTTTCGGCGACGAAGACGACGCGGGTATCGAAATAGCCTTCTTCGCCAGTCAGACGCTCATAGATGGCGTCAGCGATCTTGTGCGCCACGCGCCGCCAGTTTTCCGGGGTCGCCGTCATCGACTGGCCCAGCAACTGGTTGGTGCCGAACACGTCCCACAGACGGAAATCGACGGTCAGGCGGCCATCAGCGTCGGTACCGGCGCGGCCATTGGACAGATACTGGGCATTGATGGTGCGCCAGTTGTCGAAGTTCGGCTGTACATTGACGTCGGCTTCATGGGCGATAAACGCGTTCGGATCGATCGGCTTGAAAAAGCCCGAGCGTTCCAGGTCGGCCGCGATCACCTTGGAAATCTGCGCGCCGAGATTGTTTCCGGACGCATCCACGCCCGAATTGATGTCGATGGCGATCGGCAGGGGCTGGATATTACCCTGGTCGACCGTGCCGCGCAGGGCCGTTTGCGCAAGAGCCTCAGGCGCCATCGCCAGACCCGCCAGTCCCATGCCCGACACCAGCAAGCTACGCTTGGTCAGATCGTATGGTCCGTTGGCTGTCTTACGCATGAGAGCTCCTTTTTATTTTAGCGTCTTGTCGTTCGTACGTAGCGGATTCCGCTTTAGTCCGCATTGAGTGCATTTTAATGGCAAGCCGTGCAATTTGCACAGACAGGGCTTTAACCGCCACAGACCTTTTTACCGTCGAAGACAAT
>CBIHPL010000283.1:0-5241 GCA_966212005.1 uncultured Asticcacaulis sp. | reverse complement strand
GAAGAAGACTGTCGTCACGAAAATCGTCAAGGCGTCGACGATCAAACTGCCCTTCTATGCGGCAGAAGACTATCACCAGCATTACTGGCGCACGCACAAATCGGAATATGACCGCTATCATCTCGGCTGCGGCCGGGCCAAGGCGCTGAAGAAGCTCTGGGGTTAGAGCGTTAGCCCCAGCCTTCGACAGTGCCTGTCCGACGTGCGGCGACCGGTTCCTTCAGGCTGGCAATCTCCGCGCGCGGCTTGCCGAACAGATAGCCCTGCCCGTATTCGATGCCCAGCGCCTTGCACAGCTTGGCCGTTTCCTCGTCTTCGATCATCTCGGCGACGACGCTGCACTTCAGTTCCTTGCACAGCACGGACACCGAACGGATCAGGGCGCGCTGGCGCGGATTTTCCTTGGCTTCGCGTAGGAAAGGTCCGTCGATCTTGACGAAGTCGACATCGAAGCGCCGCAGGTAGGCATAGGCCGCGGCGCCGGCGCCGAAGTCGTCCAGGCAAACGCCGAAACCCGACTGACGCAGCCACTTCAGGAACTTGCCGGCGGCTTCCAGGTCTTCGATGGCGCTCGATTCGGTCAGCTCGAACATGAGCAGCTTGGTCGTCATGCGGTAGGGCGCCAGCAACTGGCGGAGGTTGTTGCGGAACGCCTCGTCCTGGACCGACAGACCCGACAGATTGACGGCGATGCTCACCGTCTTGTGCAGATTGATGGTCTCGATCGCCTTCTTGGTGACCGCCATGTCGAAGTCCTGGACAAGGCCCAGTTGCTCCGACATGCGAATGGTGTCGAACGGTTTGCGGCCGTCCTTGAAGCGCATCAGCGCTTCGTAATGATGCACCTTGCGCGTCTCAAGACTCACCACCGGTTGATAGAAGAGCGTGAAATTGTTGTCGTCGATCAGATTACGGATCGAATCGAAGTGCTGGACGGTCTCGTCCATCGCCTCTTTCAGGCTCTCTTCCAGCGATGCTTTTGGCGGCTTGTTGTCGGGATGACAGAAGTTGGTCAGCGCATAGCTCAGGGCGCGGGCGATGCTGTCCTGGTCGAGATTGCCGGTATTGAGCTCAAGGCTCATGACATTCGGGCGAATATCGTCGATGCCCGCGGCCGTCATGACGCCCTCCAGGTCGCGCGTCAGCGACTCCGGTGTGGCGCTGTCGCCCTTTATGGGCGCCATGTAACTGAACTCTTCGTCCGACAGGCGGGCGGCGCCATTGCCCGCCAGCGATTGGGCGCGCAGAACGGAACCGATCTCGCCCAGCAGCTGGTCGGACTTGTCCTTCGGCAGGCTGTTGACCACGCCCGACAGGCCTTTCAGACGTATGAGCTTCATTTCCCTGGGCGCATGACCATCCGGATGATCCAGGGCGCGGCTCGTCATATGCTCGAAATCTTCCCGACCCAGAAGGCCGGAAGCGTCGCGGGGCTCGTTGGTCACGACGACGGCGTCGGACAGGACCGTCAGGCTGACATAGACGGCGTTATCGGCATTGGGCAGGTAACAGGCGCCCAGATTAACCAGGATCGACCGGTCGTCGGGCTGATCCAGGCGGATGCTGCACGGTTCGATGCGCCCGACCTTCCGGGCGCGGTCGAGCAGGCGCCGGGCAAAAGACTGGTCGGATGCCGCAAAGATCGAACAGATGTTTTTGCCCTTCAGCTCGCCGATGTGGCTCAAGAGGGACTGCGTCGCGCCAATTGTCCGATGTATTCTGAAATCGGCGCCTGCCTCGATGAGCAGGTCGGCTGCGGCAAGCGAGAAGGCGATGTAGCTGTCCCGCTGGCTTTTATAATCGTCCGCCAAATCTATCCCCCGTTCTGGGTACGCCGGTCATATGTTTCATGATCCGCAAGAACGACGATACGCGCGAAGCCTTAAGAAATTGGGTGCACCCTCGATGAATTGCACACGCGAAAACACGCCCGGCGGATACCGGACGCGTTTGCGTATTTGCGGGTTGTGGCTGAGTTAGCCGATGTCCAGCTTCATGTCCTGAAGCAGGGCACGCAGATATTCGCGATTGATGCGGTCTTCGTCGACGGTCGCCGGGCGCTGGACCGGGGCCTGGCTGCGCGGCGCATCGCGCATAGGGTCGTTGCCGGGAACACGATTTACGGTCCGCGCCAGGGGCGCCTGGATGACATCGGCGGCCCGGGCCTTCGCCGGAGCGTCGACCCACTTTACCGGAATTTCGAACCAGAAGTTGGACCCTTCACCGATCCGCGAGACGACACCGATATGGCCACCGAGCAGGTCTACGATCGCCTTGGCGATCGACAGGCCAAGGCCGCCGCCCGAGACGCGGTTACCGTTGACGTCTTCGGCATTGCCGCTGAACAGGCTGAGCGCCTGCTCGTCGGCCATGCCGATGCCGGTGTCGCGCACCGAGATGCGCAGCCACTGGGCGTTATCGACCATGACCTGCGAGGCGGTGACGTTGATCAGGCCGCCCTTGGTGAACTTGCAGGCGTTCGACAGCAGGTTCTGCAGGATCTGACGCACGCGCATCGAGTCCATCTGGGCCCAGGAATTGTCGAAATCGACAAAGTGCGCGTTCAGACGGGTCTGGTTGACCTGGGCCTGAGCGCCGAACTGGTTGACCACGTCGCGGACCAGCGACACGATGTTCGTGGCCTCTTCGGACGTGTGGGCATGGCCGGTTTCGCGAACCGTAGGCGTGTCCAGCGTCGAGACTTCGAGCGTATCCTTGACGACCGATTGCAGCGCCTTGGCCGACTTCATCAGGTTCTGCGTATAGGACGCGATGTCCGGGTTTTCGTGGCGCTGTTCGTTGATCAGGCGCGCATAGCCCAGGATGTTGGTCAGCGGCGTCTTCAGCTCGTTGGTGATCTGCTCGAGGAAGGCGTTCTTGGCGTCGTTGATGTCTTCGGCGGCCAGGCGGGCGCGGATCAGTTCTTCGGCATCATTGGCGCCTTCGGTGATGTCACGGACGCAGGCGCACAGGCGCAGCGGCTTGCCGTCGTCGCCATATTCGACGCCGCCCTTGGTTCGGATGGTGCGGTTGACCTTGTCCTTGCGGCGCAGGATTTCGACCGTGAAATCGAAGTCTTCACCATAGTTCACGGCGCGCTGGAAGCGCTCGATGATGACGGCGCGGTCCTGCTCTTCGTAGATGTCGAGCTGGGTGGCGACGCGCGGCTTGTACGACTTGGGCGTCAAGCCATAGACGGCGTAGAGGCCACGCGACCAGGTAATGTCGCGCGTCTTAAGATCGATCGACCAGTAACCGATGCCGGTCATTTCCTGGGCCAGATCGAAGCGCGACTGCTGCGATTTGATTTCGGTGGCCAACGTATTGCGCTCAAGCGTCTTTTGCGCAAGCGCGATCGTCGTGGCCGAATTGTTGGCGAACTGGCGGAACAGGTTCAGCTTGTTGCCGGTGAAGTCGTGGCGCGGCGTACGCTCGCACATCGCCAGGACACCCAGGACAACGCCGTCGCTGACCAGGGGAATGTCGGCATAGAAACGGATTTTCGGACCGCTAAGGACGGCGCTTTCCAGGAAGTAGCGCGCGTCGGCCGTGGCGTCCGAAAGGATAAGGCTCTCACCCGGGATCAGCTTACGCTGGCAGAAGCTCAGGTCGTCCAGCATGGCTTCGGAAGCGAAACCGACCGTACCCTTCACGACCAGCTGACTGCCTTCGTAAAGCTTGATCATCGCCATCGGGGCTTCGAACAGGCCGACGGCCAGTTCGCAAATCGATTTCACGATACGGCCGAATTCGAGATCGCGGCCCGAACCTTGCGCCGGAGCAGCGTTTGCGGCGGTGTAAGACATATCTTCAGCGAGTTGCGACATGGGTAAACCTTTATGGATGATCCATAGTTAACCAAAAAGGTTTACCCATTTGTAAATGAAAAGCCGCCGTTCTTAACCAATCTTACTGTTATCGATCAGGCGATAATCTCAGCCGTCCAGCCAGGCGGCGAGGCCGTCCAGCGTCTGCAGGCCGTACTCCACCGCACCAAAGCCGATAACCTTTTGACGGCGTTCAGCGCTCGGGTGGAGCTGTCGCATGGTCAGGACCGTCTTGCCGTCGGACTGTTCATCGAACGTCACCGTGACGCGAAACCGGTCGGGATCTTCAGGATCCGGTGTGCCGTAATCCATCACGATCCGCTCGTCCGGCACGATCTCTAGGAAGCGCATCAGATTGGGAAAGCGTTGTTCCCGGCCCTCGAATACCCCCACCATGTCGAAACGCCAGACCCCGCCCTCGCGGATATCGGCCTCATGGCTCTCGATACTGAGGCCGGCCGGACCATACCACTGCGCCAGGGCCTTCGGATTCATCCAGGCGGCAAAGACCTTGCTGCGCGGATGATTGAGCAGCTTGACCAGAACGATTTCGCGGTCGAGCGACCAGTCGTACAGATTCCCTCTAGTCATGACCTTAGCCCTCTTCCGTCGTATCGAGATAGTCTTCCAGCCGGTTCAGCCTGTCGGACCAGCTTCGGCGTTCCGCCTGCATCCAGTCCGCGGCCTCGTCGAAGCGCGATTTCATCAGCCGGCACCATCGGCTGCGGCCGCGCTTCTCGCTGGCGATCAGGCCGCAGTCTTCCAGAACTTTCAGATGCTGCGCAAAGGACGGCAGCGCCATGTCGAAAGGCTCGGCCAGGACGCTGACCGGGACCTCGCCCTCGGCCAGCCGCGACACCACCGCGCGGCGGGTCGGGTCGCTGAGCGCATGAAAGGCAAGATCAAGCGGAGTCGAATGATAGGGCATGTGCATTGGTAAATCGACGGAGCGCACGGGTCAAGAACAATAAGGCACTTGCCTTACTGTTTGGATGTGATAGTAAGCCACATACCTTAGTATTCTATCATCCATCACAAGGAGGCTTCCGATGGCAGTTCGCGTCGATCTCATGATTTCGCTGGACGGCTTTGCAACAACGACGGATCAGACACCCGAAAAGCCTTTCGGCGAAGACTGGGGCAGGCTTGTCGCCGCCTATGCCGCGACGAGGACCTTTCAGGCGCGCGTATTCAAGGACACCAGCGGCAAGGGCACGACCGGTATCGATGACCGCTATGCGACGGAATATTTCGAAAATATCGGCGCGGAAGTCATGGGCGCCGGCATGTTCGGCCTGCATAACTTCCCCGATGATCCGAACTGGAAGGGCTGGTGGGGAGACGAGCCGCCGTTCGGCTGTCCGGTCTTCGTCCTGACGCACAGGGAGAAAGCTTCGATCGAAATGGCGGGCGG
>CBIHPL010000282.1:0-5243 GCA_966212005.1 uncultured Asticcacaulis sp. | reverse complement strand
TTTTTCTTTGGCTTTAGGAAGACTTGAGGCCTCGGGCCCCAAACCCGTAACGCGCCTGAGCACGTTCCTCTTGACAGTTAATTTGTCTGACTATATTAATTTGTCTGACAAATAAGGCGCAAAGCCGATAAAGCAGGGAGTAGTATTATGAAAAAGGGAACACGGCAGGCCATGGCCGCCGTACTGTGTCTCGTCGCCTCCACGGTCGTGATCAGCGCCTGTGGAGGCGGCGGCGGTAACGGCGGTAGCTCCGGCGGAGGAGGCAGCGTATCGTCCTCGTCCGCGGGTGTGGATGCCGGCACCGTGGCCGTCGTCGATGATACTGTCACGCTGAAAATCAAAAATGCCGGCAGCGGCCAGTATCTGACGATAGCGGGCGGCAGCCAGACCGCCGGCGCCAAGCTGTCGCACGGCGCCGACGGTTCAGGCCGCGAACTGCTTTGGCACGCCATAACCATGGACAGCGGCCAGTACGTTCTTGAAAACATGCTGACCCATCAGGTCGCCGGCATCAAGGACGCTTCGACCGCTGCCAATGCCGATGCCGTGCAATGGGCCGATAATGGCACAAATGACCATTTGTGGACCTTGTATAAACTGACAAATGGCAATTATCTGATCCGCAATGCGCGCTCCAGCCTCTATCTGCAAACCGACGGCGCGGGCGTGGTCAACCAGGGCGCCCGGGCGACGTCCGGCAATGCCCAGGAATGGCAACTCATACCGGGGGCGGCCGTGTACCCTGCGCCGAAAACCGTCGCGGGCGCGGGTGTCGATGTCCATGACCCCAACCTGATCCGCGACGGCGCCGGCACCTACTGGCTCTACGGCACCCACAATACGCTCGCCAGTTCGACCGACCTGACAACCTTCACCAAGGTTTCGGCCGGCATCTTCACGAGCGACTTCAGCTGGTGGGCCTCAAAGAACACGACCGGCGGGGGCGGGCGCACCGACCTGTGGGCGCCAAGCGTCATGTTCGCCAACGGCAAATACTATCAATACTACTCAATCCCGATCTACGGCACGCCAGGCGTCGCCGGCACCAATTTGGGCGCTGAAGCCGTCATCGCACTGGCGACCGGACCGACGCCGACTGGACCGTGGACGGACGCCGGCGAAATCATCGCCTCGTGCGGCACGCGTCCGGGCTGCACGACCAAGTACAACGCCATCGATCCTGCGCCGTTTGTCGATGACGCCGGCAAGTGGTGGATGATCTTCGGCTCATGGGAAGACGGTATGCACATTCTTGAGCTCGATCCGGTTACTGGCCTGCGCAAGGGCACGGCGCTGCATGACATTGCCAAGCGCACCGGCGGCGTGGAAGGCCCGTTCATCTTCCCGAAGACCGTCAACGGCACAAGGTACTACTACTATTTCGCTTCGGCCAATCCGTGCTGCAATCCCAACAGCCGTTACCGCGTCCTGGTCGGGCGTTCGACGTCGCCGACCGGGCCGTACTTCGATCGCGGCGGGCTGAACCTGCTGGATGGCGGCGGGACGATCCTGCTCAGCGCACACGGCAACATCAAGGGGCCTGGCGGCCAGAGTGTCATCGACGCGGCGGGGACTCCGATGCTGGTCTATCACTACTATGACGGCGCTTCGAATGGGGCGCCCAGGCTGGGCCTGAACACATTGGCCTTTGATAGTGACGGTTGGCCGTATATCGCCAATTAGAAGTGACAAAAAGCAAAGCCCACCTGAGCGATCAGGCGGGCTTCTTAAGGTATCAGTTGAGCCGGAATCAGCGCAGGGTGCAGACCGGGATACGCAGGCCGCGCGGCAGTTCGGTGGCTTCGTCGCCGCAGGTCTGGTCAAGCTGGCGTTGCGTCAGGCCGACCGCGGAACGCATTTCCGCGCCTGAGAAGTTGACGCCATCGAGGGTCGCGCCCTTGAAGTTGGCGCCCTCGAGATATGCGCCGACGAAGACGGCGTTTGTCAGGTTGGCGCCCACGAAGCTGGCGCGGCCGAAGAGTGAGGCTGTGCCGTCCAGATCACGCAGATCGCCACCGGCAAAGGTCGAACCGTTGAACACGCCCATGGACAGGTCGGCCTGGCGCAGGCGGGCGCCGGCAAAGTTCTTGTTGCGCAGTTCGCGGCCATTGAAGTCGGCCTGGAACAGGTTGCACTTGGGGCAGCTGGCGCCGGACTGCGCGCGGCCGATCTGGGCGGCGTTCTGCGCATAGGCGGGCGCCGTAAGGGCCGCAAGGGCCAGGATGGCGAGAACGATACGTTTCATAAGGGAACACCTTCGTTGTTTGGCGAAGTGCTGAGCAAGATAGGTGCCGCTCCTTCTTCTCCGAGTTACGAAGCGATCGGAGGGGGTGTCACCCGTTCTCGACATCCTCTTCGACCGCCTCGCGCAAGTCCTTGCGCCCGAAAGGCACAACCACCAGATTGCCGGTCGCGGTACCACGCGCAAATCCCTTGGATATCAAATGCGACGCGGGAAGTGCCTCATCCGGTGGATTGTCGCCCGCGCCCAGTCCGTCGGCGTTGAGTGCGTCCGGATCGGCATTGGCAAGGTCTTCGCGGTCGAGATACGAAATCGCCAGCTCACGGAAGATGTAGTCCAGGATAGAGGTCGCCGATCGCACGCGATCATTGCCCGTGACCGGTCCGGCCGGCTCGAAGCGCGTAAATACATAGGCGTCAACGAACTCTTCCAGTGGGACGCCATATTGCAGACCGATCGAAATCGCGATGGCGAAATTGTTCATCAGGGAACGGAAGGCTGCGCCCTCCTTGTGCATGTCGATGAAGATTTCGCCCAGGGCGCCGTCGCCGTATTCGCCCGTATGGATATAGACCTTGTGGCCACCGACGGCGGCCTTCTGGATATAGCCCTTGCGGCGATCGGGCAGGCGATGGCGCGTACGGTCACGCTCGACGATCTTTTCGACGACGCGCGGCGCCGGTGTCTTGTCGAGAGCTTGAGGGCGGCGCGGCGCCTCTTCCATATCGGGTATGTCGAGCGCGAAGTCCGCCGGCGTTTCGGCGCGCGATACCGACAGGCTGCGCAGGTTCATGCCCGCAGCCAGCGAATAAACCTTCATGGCGTCGGTGACGCCCTGATCCCATGCCAGTTCGACCGGCGCCGTCGAGGGTGAATCGACGAGTGCGTCGAGACGATGGCGCAGCGTCAGGCGCGCCTTGACGGACATGGGCGCCAGCAACGCCCACGCCATGTCGTCGACCGCCTTCAGTCCATCCAGTTCGGGCGTCCCGAAAAGATATGCGTCGGCTTCCGCAATCTCGTCCTTGGTAAAGCCCATGATCGCGAGAAGATCGATGGCCGGATCGGACAGGTCCGCCTCGCTCAGTCCCCAGATGTCGCGGACAAAATTGGCGTCCAGATTGGCCAGGGACACGACATCGCGAAGGGAAAGACTTTCCGCCAAAGCCTCATGAAGGCGGCCGAGTTCGAACTCGCTTAAGCCCCTGGCCTTCAGCGATGCGTCGTTGATGTGCGGCGCGTCGCTCAGATTTCGGGAGCCCAGCCGCGTGTCGCGCACCAGGGCGGCATCCACGCCGATGACCTTGATGCCGCGCAATACGCACGCCTTGAGGACCGGGAGCAAAAGACCGTCGTCGCTTTCCATGAAGGTGGCGATATCGCCGACCTGCTGGTCGCCGAGACCGACGCCAAGGCGCAGCGACAGTTCGCCGTCGGCATAGAGCGCCGTCACCTGGGCATTGCGCAGGCCGGTCTTCTTGGCCAGTTTCAGGCCGGTCTGCAGCAGGTCAAGCGCCCGGCTCTTGAAGGAAGAGACACCGTTGAGCGCCGTTACCTGATAAAGCTGGCGGCTAAGACGGTCAATTTGTTCGGCCTTGGCGGCGGCAAAGCCGTCAAAAGCACCGATACGCACCGCCAGCGCCGCCGAGGCATGGACGGACGCAGCTTCGAACAAGGCAAACAGGTGGCCGGCAAAGTCGAGGCCTTCGGGTCCACGCAACGACAATCCCTGCGCCATCGCGGCCTCGGCCAGACCGGCAACCGTCAGGGCCAATGGCCGCTCCGAGGCACGACGATCGGCATCCGACGATGAGGCGGCGTAAGCAATTGAGGCTTCGATATCAAGGGCATGCACCCACAGGTTCACGCAATCTATAAAGGCGTCTTCGTTGAATCCATCCTCGCTGAGGAAACGCTCCACCTGAATTGCGGCTTTTGGAGCGAAGTTCTGGGCCTCGATCGCTTCGGCGTCGGAAGGCGCAAAAACCAGGTGAACCCCGCTGGCTTCCAATGCTGTTTCGGCCAGCAGCACGGCCGACGGGTCGCCGGCGCTGACCAGGTCGCGCTGGGCGATGACGGCCTGATGGCGGGGCGTCAGGGACGCTGCCATCTCACCCGACTGCCAGGGCGCGCCACCGGAGTGGCTGAGCAGGATCTGACGCGCGATCAGACCGTCATTGGCGCCGAGACGTCGGGCCTTGGCGCAGGCGCGGGCCAGGGCCGTATTGTGCTTTGGTGAGGCGCGATGTTCGCCTTCGGCCCGCTGAACGGCGCTGTGGATGTCCTGCAGGGCTTCGGCCAGGCGGACCTGGCTGGCGTCGCGCAACGACCGCGCCCGCGTATCGAGCAACATCCGGTTCAGGGTCTGCCGGCCGGTGTGATCGTCGAGGTAGAGCGGCGTCGTTTCGGTTGCGCGCGCCACGACGTCGCCCGCGGTCGGGTGCAGACGGTGACCGGACGCCAGACCTGCGGCCGGCGCGGCCAGCCCTGACAACAGGGTCGCTTCGATGGCCTCAGCGAAATCGGCAGCCTGATCCGGATCGCTGAAGTGGCCGAGACGCAATCCCCATTGCGCCAGGCGGTGGGCATAGTCCGCAGTCGCACCGCCAAACGCGTCGCTGTCGGCATCACCCGCACGCGCCCAGGTGCCTGACGGCAGGTCGTGCGGAAGTGATTCGGCCCAGTCGAGCCAGGCTTCGGCCTGAACGGTCATCAGGCTGCGAGGGCAAATAACCTCTGTAAAGGTGCCGGCGCGTTCTATTACCCGTGATTCCAGGTCGCCGACGGTCGTCAGTCGGCTGAGGGCAGGGGTGAAAAAGGCCATGACAACCTCCCAAAGGTTCACGCATTCGAACCAAGCTATCGCCATACAGGAGAAGCTGCAATAAATCTGGTGGGAAAATGGAAAGTCGTCCACAATATATTGATGCGTGAAACTTCCCTGCCGCACGAAATTATTTCCCGATGCGGCATTGGCGCGCCTTTACTGTCTTATGTGCGC
>CBIHPL010000281.1:0-5251 GCA_966212005.1 uncultured Asticcacaulis sp. | reverse complement strand
CATTCCGCCGGCAACTCAAGCTCGATCTCGATATCCGAGGCCGCAACGCTGCGCTCGAATACGCGTACGATATCGGTCAGCAGCGCCTTCATCTCGACACGATGCGTGACCGGGTCCGGCAGCCTGGCCATTGAGCGGTAGGATTCGACGAAACGCGCCAGCCCGCTGGCACGTTGCGCAAGAACATCCAGGGCCTCGCGCGCCGACTGCGACGCTTCGCTGGTCTCACCGGCCAGATACTCGCGGGCGATCTGCGCCAGAGACGCGACCGGCGTCAGCGAATTCATGATTTCGTGGCTGAGCACGCGCAGAAGATCGCGCAGAGCCATCGCCTCCGCCACCCGGACTTCGGACTGGATGTCCGTCAGGCTGACAAGCCGCGTCGTCGCGTCGACGGTCACAATTTCATTTATGCCGACCGCGTATGTCCGCCCGAACACTTTTACCGGGCCAGGGGGCCCCGGCTCCCGGTCACGGATAGCCTCCAAAAGCTCTGCCGGCGGCTGGAGAACAAGATCATCGGTTTGAAACAGGGTCCTTGCCGCGCGATTGAGCGCCGTCAAACCCTTGCCGTCCTGGAATTCCAGCAGGGGCATTGGAACGTGATCCGCCAGAAAGGCCGCAGGTCCTGGCCCGGCATGTGTCTGGCGCGGGATTACGGGCGGGTCGTGGACGACCGACGGCTCAAGGCGGACAAGATACGCCAGGCAGCCCGCCAGAATGAGGAGACCAAACACGAGACTGGCCCAGAACTGACGATGAACGGCATCGGCAATGAACACAGACGCCGAGATCAGCCCTACCAACGCCAGCAAAACCCCGAGACGCGCCTTAGAGACCATGTCGGCCCATCCGGCGATACAATGTCTGGCGTGTTACGCCGAGCTCGGTCGCGGCCTTCGAAATATTGAAATTGTGCCGGCTCAGCGCTTCCGAGATCACGTATTTTTCGGTGAGCTCCAGATTGAGGCCGAGGTCGGACGCAGACTGAGCTCCGGGAAGATCGACGTCTGCGAGCGTCACGACGGCGCCATTTGCGGCGACCACGGCACGTTCGACCGCCCTTCGCAGGGCATGCAGATTGTCCGGCCAGGCATTTCCGCGCAGGGCCGCCATGGCTTCCGGCGAGAAGCCTGAAAACACCATGGCCTGGCGCAGGGCAAAGACCCGCGCAAAATGGTTGGCCAGCACTTCGATATCGTTGCCGCGGTCACGCAACGGCGGCAACGTCATTTCAAGCGTGCTCAGCGCGTAGAGCAAAGATCTCTGCAATCCGATCGACGGATGCTGGCGGCAGGTCGTGGCCACCACGCGGTTGTTGCGTCGCCCCGCCTGCTGAAGCCAGGCCGTCAGGATGCCGCTGTTACCAGGATCGAGTTCGTCGACGTTCTCAAGGACAAGGGTTGCGTCCTCCAGGTCCTGGAGGTCGGAGGGCAGCAGGCTTTCCGCCTCTATGACCTTTAGTGTCGTCCGGCGGGACTGGCGGTGCAGGGCATGCGCCACGAGCGTTTTTCCACTTCCGCTTTCACCCAGGACCAGAACGTTGGCCGTAAGCGGAGCATATCGCGCGATCAGGTCCTTGACCCGCAACAGGGCATCACAAT
Organism: uncultured Asticcacaulis sp.; assembly: GCA_966212005.1. Classification (GTDB taxonomy): domain Bacteria; phylum Pseudomonadota; class Alphaproteobacteria; order Caulobacterales; family Caulobacteraceae; genus Asticcacaulis. The sequence goes on along the minus strand of CBIHPL010000281.1, from coordinate 3,647 downwards.
CGCCGACGACGAGCCCGGTATCGAATTCTGTCTGGATCTCCAGCTCGTCCGGCGTCACCTTCGGCCTCTTGGGACGGCGCAGGCCGTCATCCAGGGCCTCGATGAGGCGGTCATCGTTCCACGGCTTCATTATGAAATCGTGGGCGCCGGCCCGAAGCGCCTGGACAGCCACGTTCAGGCCGCTGTGTCCGGTCACCACGATAACGAGGGCGTCGGGGTCCGTGCGGCGGATTTCCTTCAGGCACGCCAGTCCTTCCTCGCCGGACATCTGGGCGCGCGAAAAATTAAGGTCGAGAAAAATCGCGTCCATCTGTTCCGTCGCGAGCACGCTGTAGGCTTCCGCCGGGTCAGTTGCCGCACGGAACTCATAGCCTGCTTTGCGCAGAAGCAGCTCGGCGGTTTTCAGGACGCCAAGGTTGTCATCGACAAACAATATCTTGCGGGTGGGCATGTACGGATTCGGACAGTTTGGACAATCGCTACTCAACGATTCCCCTAAAGGGGAAAAAACTTAAACGTCTCCAATGCGTTAGCCAGGACGGACATGTACTGTAATATGTCCGTACATAAAGGGAAACGCGCCATGAAGAATGACAAGGCAACACGACGGCCCCGGTCTCTGCGTCCGGTTGGTCCTGCAGCGAAGCCGCAACCATCGGCAAACAATCCGAAGTGCACGCTCGCTACCGGACTGGATATACTGGAGTATCTCGTCAATTGCCAACATCCGGCACCCCTTGCCGCCATTTCGGAAGGTCTGAAGGTTACAGATGCAGTCGTTAATCGTTCTATATCGGTGCTTGAAGACCGTGGCTACGTAATCCGTGACGCCGCGACGCAGGCGTACCAGAGCACCCGAAAACTGCGCGACCTGCGCCCCCCCCTCCCCGTGTCCCACAGGCTTGTGGCGCACGCGCGGCCGATCATGCGCGATCTTTGTGAACGTATATCCCAGTCCTGCAATATCGCCCTGCCTTCCGGAGCCGACCTGCAGGTGGTCGCTCAGCAGGAGTCGCCCGGGGCTTTCAGCATAAACGTACCCATTGGATACCGGTACGATATCCCGGATTCCGCGCCCGGCCTGGCATTCATTGCATTCTCCGGCCAGGCCAACCCGGCCCGCTGGCCGGATCAAACCTCCGTCGTCGTGGATGCACAGGAGTGGTCTTCATTGCGCAACGCTGTCCAGAACACGGCGGAGCGAGGCTTTGCACAGGTCGGAAACCTGCTGCTGTCCGACGTCACGGATCTGTCCTGCCCGGTCTATCAGGACGGCCGGTTCGTCGCGGTGCTAAGCGTCCCGTTCATACAGACAAAAAGTGGCGCCAGCCTGGGATGGTCGGTGGCAGCCCTCCAGGTGGCGGCTGAACTTCTCAGTCAATCCCTGCACGGCGACAGTCTCGTCGCCTGACGCCGGGGACGCGTCGTTCCGCGCGGGATGCAGGCCCAGGGCAGCGAATTTACTAAGATGATTGGCTTTCGATGTGTTAGATTTTTGCGATAAACACCGCCTGAAGCTGCCCGGGCAAGAGTCTGCCGATATCATGCCATTGATCCGCCTGCACAACGTCCATTTCGACTATGAAACGCCGGAAAGGCGCGTCGAGGCGCTTCGGGGGATATCGCTCGATATCGAGCCCGGGGAGTTCGTAGCCATCTGCGGCCCCTCCGGATGCGGCAAATCCACCCTGCTCAACCTGATGGGCACGCTGGACCGCCCCACATCTGGCCAGCACATTTATGACGGCCAGGATCTGGGTAAACACACTGCGGGCCAGTTGGCCGAGTTGCGGGCGCGCGACATCGGTTTTGTCTTCCAAAGCTTCAACCTGATCGAGAGCCTGACCGTCTACGACAATATCGAACTCGCCCTGCTTTACCGGCGCGAGGAGACTGGAAATGTCCGCAGCCGGGTCATGGAAGCCATGGACCGCGTCGGCATCGCGCATCGCGCCAACCATCTGCCGCGCCAGCTTTCCGGCGGCCAGCAGCAAAGGTGCGCCATCGCGCGCGCCATCGTCGGACGGCCGGCGGTCATCCTGGCCGACGAGCCGACCGGAAACCTCGACTCGGAAAACGCGGCCCATATCTTCGGAATTCTCAGAGCGCTCCATCAGGAGGGAAGCACCCTGGTGGTCGTCACACACTCGCCGAGCCAGGCCGACCAGGCGGAACGTGTCGTCGAAATGCTGGACGGGCGCATACAGTTTACGCGGCGCCGCGTTTCGCGATGACGCTCCGCCCGGCCCATCTTGTTCATCTTGCCAGGACGCTGGTGCGCTTCTGGGGCTTGAGCCTGCTCAACATCGCGGGCCTGGCGATCGGCTTCGCGGCGGCGATGATCATCGGCCTGTATATATTTGACGAGCTGACCTTCGACCGATCTATTCCGGGCGCGGAAAAAACCTACTTTCTGACTGCTCATTACGGCGCCGCCAGCCGTCCGCTGGTGCCCAGCGACAAGACGCCGGCCGGGATGGCGCAATGGCTGAAAAGCGACGTCAGCGCGGTGCAGTCAGTGTCGCGCCTCCACCCGGTCGAATTGCCCGTCAAGTCGGAACGGCACGCCGGCTTCGAAAAATTCTACTGGGCGGATCCGAATATCTTCGACGTTCTCGAGCTGAAGGCCGTCTCGGGCGACCTGCGGACCGCGCTCAGCCAGCCGGATACGGCGGTGCTGACTCAAAGCATGGCGCGCAAATATTTCGGCAGCGAGGATGTGGTCGGAAAAACGCTGACGATCAATACCTACCTTCCGGCCCGCGTTACGGCGGTCCTTGCCGACCACGCGCCGAATACGACCTTCGACCGTGAAATGTTCGTGTCGGCGCGCTCCAGCTATTCCATGACGGCGATTCTCGACCAGAATCCGACGTGGCAGTGGGCATCGGTCTATACCTTCATGCGCCTTAAACCGGGTGCGCATTTGCAGCCGGAAACGCTCAGGCAGGCGGCGGAGCGTCACTGGGCCTCCCCGCACAACTTTCCCTCCAGACTCGAGAGCATTCCGCTCCTTCATCTCCATTTTTCACAGGATGCCGATGGCCAGATGAAGCCGCGCGGCCACCGGGACAGCGTCATCGCAATGGCGGGGGTTGCCTGCCTGATCCTCGTCCTGGCAGCCATAAATTTCTTCGGCCTCCTGACCGCACAGATCGACGAGCGCCGCGAGGAGATGGCCGTCAGACGGACCCTGGGCGGAAAACCGCATCATCTCAGCCTGCAGGTTCTGGGAGAAGCGACCGTCGTCAGCATGCTGGCCACAGTCGCGGCCTTCACCATCGTGGAACACGCCTTGCCCATGATCAACAGCAAGATGGGCCTGCAGCTCGATCTGTGGCGCGCTCCGTCGTTCGCTGCGGCGGGCGGCCTGACCGCGGTCCTTACGGGCATACTTGCCGGACTGGTTCCGGCAATTATCCTGGGACGCGGGACCCCGCGCAATCCCCCCGCCTCGGTTCGCCCATATCTTACGCGCGTCAGCTGGATCGCCATTCAGCTGTCCTTGCTGATGACGCTGCTGGTTGCGTCACAGACCGTATATCGCCAATGGTCCTTCGCCACGGGCGCGGCCCTGAACTTCGACGCCAGCCAGGTGCTGCTCGTTCCGGTGAACCCGCAGACCGCCGATCCCCGGGACTTCAAGC
>CBIHPL010000280.1:0-5255 GCA_966212005.1 uncultured Asticcacaulis sp. | reverse complement strand
CGCGTAATACGCTGACGCAGATACTCCAGGGGCCACGGATGCAGGCGCATACGCGACTGGATATTTCAGGCCTGACGGACGGACAGCGTGCGGGGCTGACCCTGTTTGGCGTCAGGCCGGTATGGATCGGCGCAGTGCGTGAGGGGGGCGTAACACGCGTGACCTTCGCCTCGGCCGGGATCGAGATGCCGGGACCGGAAGTGACGGGCAAAACGCTCGATTTGCGGGCCGAGGTCACGCCCGACCAAATGGTCCGCTTCAGCTACAGTGCCGACGGCAAGGCATTCATGGCCCTGGGCGAACCCGTCCTGCTTTCGAAATTTTCCTGGTGGAAGGGCTCACGGCCGGGGTTGTTCACCTACGTCCGGGCGGCGCCCGGGACTGCGGTATCGGGTCACGTCGATATCGACTTTTTTCGCGTGACGCGCGGCGCGACGCCGTGACGCGGCGCAGGCCCGGGCTACCTCGGCAGTAACTAAAAATTAACCATATAAAAGATTGAAAATTAAAGAATAAAATTCACCGGCTTAAGGCTGGTGTTTTCAAGGCTGAGGCAGGGGAATTTTAATCTTTGAAGGCAAACTATACTTAACGAAACAATTGTGCCTTACGGCGATCAGGGGGACAGGCATGCCCAGGCTTTCACACATATCGGTGGCCAGAAAACTTCAGATCATCATGGCCCTGGCGCTTGTGGCCTTTGTCGCCGTCTCGGCCATATCCCTGGTCGACTATCGCGGCGTCATGCTGCGCGACCGGATGGACAAGACGCGTAACGTCGTCGAAGTCGCGGCCAGCACCATTCGCGGGCAGTATGACCGCTTCAAGCGGGGCGAGATCGGCGAGGACGAGGCCAAGGCGGCGGCCGTTGCCCAGGTAAAGGCGCTGCGTTACGAAGGCGAGAACTACTTCTGGATCATCGACGACAAGGCGAACATGATCATGCATCCGTTCAAGCCCGAGCTTGACGGCACGGATGCATCCGAGATCAAGGACCCCAAGGGCGTAAAGCTGTTTTCCGAGATGACGACCGCCGTCGCCAGCGGCCATGACGGCTTCGTGCGCTATTCCTGGCCCAAGCCCGGCATGGACAAGACGAAGCCCGCCGCAAAGATCTCTTATGTCTCAAGCATTCCGGAATGGGGCTGGATCGTCGGATCGGGCATTTATCTCGACGACGTCAATGCGGCCTTCATGGCGCAACTGACCAAGTTCGGCGCACTCGGCCTGTTTACCATCCTGATCCTGGGCGGGGTCAGCTGGATCATCGCGCGAGACATCCGCATGCCGCTGGGCTGCCTGACACGCGGCCTGTCGGCGCTGGCCGAAGGCAAGGACCTGCCGTCGCTCGGCGACGAAAGGCGCGACGAGATCGGCGATATGGCGCGCTCGTTGTTACACCTCAGCGACCGGCTAAGCGACGCCCGCCGCATCGAAAGCGCCCAGCAGTCCGAGGCCTTGGCCAAGCTGGAGCAAAAGGCGCGCCTGGACGCCGAGATCGACAGCTTCAAGTCTACGGTCGGCGACATCATCGGGCGGCTTGGCGGCGCGACCGAAGAGCTGAAGGATGCGTCGGACGACATGACCGGTATCGTGGCGTCGGTGAATGACAAGGCCAGGTCCGTTTCGAGTGCGACGGGCGAGACGTCCGGCAGTGTCCAGACGGTTGCGGCCGCCGCAGACGAAATGTCCGCGTCGATCCGCGAAATCGCCAGCCAGACCGGCTCGTGCTCGACCGCAATCCGTGAAGTCGTCGATCAGATGCATAAGGCGTCGACCACCTCGCACAAGCTGGAAGAGGCGACAAAGCGCATCGTCGAGATCGTCGACCTGATCCAGAGCATCACCGGCCAGATCAATCTGCTGGCACTGAACGCAACGATCGAATCGGCGCGCGCAGGCGAAGCCGGCAGGGGCTTTGCGGTCGTGGCGAACGAAGTCAAGCAGTTGGCGACGGCGACAGGCAAGGCAACCAGCGAGATCGTTGTCAACATTGATAATATCCGTCAGGTGTCCGCCGACGTCATCGACGTGTTGAATGTCATCAGCAGGGGCGTAGACACGGTCGACGCCATCGCTGTCAGCATTTCGTCCGCCGTCGAAGAACAAAGCGTCGTCACCGCCGAGATCGCCCACAATATGAACACGGCCTATTCGAGCACCGATCGTATATCGAGCACGATAGAGGATATGAGCCGGGCGTCGGACGACGCCACCATGTCCGCGAAAAAGACATCATCGTCGGTGCACATTCTGTCCGAGCAGACCGAGCACCTGAAACATGAAATCCAGACCTTTCTGGGCCGGGTCTCGGCGTAAACGATACCAGCAGGGGAACAGACATGCGTTATATCGCTTTGACCATCGTGGCGCTCGGCAGCCTTGCCGCCGGGCCGTCGTTTGCGGAAGGATTGCCGGGCTTCTGGAAAACGGCCAGCGGTGAGACGGCCGAAATCGCGGCGTGTCCGCAGAGTTACTGCGTTACCCTCAGGACCGGGCGTTTCGCCGGCAGGATGATCGGCCACTTCAGGCCCGCCAATAACAGGTTCGAAGGCCAGATCACCGACCCGTCGAACAACAAGACCTATGATGGACACGCCACGGTCGTCGGCAACAGGCTGAACCTGTCCGGCTGCGTGATGAAGGTGTTGTGCAAGACGCAGGTCTGGACGCGTTTACCTTTGAGACCATAGACTGCTGATGTCAGGTCGGTGACTTCGCGTGCGGCGGTGTCCGTGTTCGAATCTCCGCCAGGATCTTGCGTACGACCTCGTCCGGGCGGTCGCCGCCGCATAGCGAAATGACCGGTTCGTCTTCGGCGGGCGGTTCAAAGGCCTGGAACTGGCTGTCGAGCAGCCCCGCCGGCATATAGTGGTTTTGTCGCGCCGCCATCCGGCCGGCAATGGTCGCCTTGTTCACTTGCGGATACACGAAGAGCAACGGCGGCAGCGACATGCTGACCAGGTAGTCGCGATAGGTGCGGCGAAGCGCCGAACAGGACACCACACAGGCCGGCTGAGCCGAGGCATTGATGAGGTCGGCGATGCGTCCCAGCCACGGCCAGCGGTCGTCGTCGCCGAGCGGTATGCCCGCGCGCATCTTGGCGACGCTTTCCGGTGAATGCAGGTCGTCTCCCTCATGGAAGCGGCAACCCAGGTTTTCCGCCAGCAGCGAGCCGATCGTCGTCTTGCCGGTACCGCTGACACCCATCACGACCAGAGCCAGGGATGCGGGCGATCGCGCGGGATTGGATGTGCCGTACGGTCTTCCGGAGATGGACATAAAGCTTCCGAGGGTTAGAGAAAAAAGACGTTCCCGACACCCGGGGATGAGGTGAAAATCGGGAACGCAAGTTCAGGCAGGTCGTCGGTTGCGAGAACCGACGCCAGTCGGCCTTGCGGACGGGGCGTGAGGCGCCGCCCGCAAGGGGCTGGAGGGAAGCGCTTGGATCGGTATGATTTTAGATGGCAGCGATCGTACCGATCCAAGCTTTTGCTTCGTTTCGCCATATCGCTCTAGAAGTTGAAGCGCATGCCGACGCGGTACATGCGGCCCAGCATGTCGTAGAGCATCGGGTTGGCGTAGCTCAGCCCGTTGGTCTGAGGCAGCGGTGTCGGCGACTTGTCGGTCAGGTTGTCGATCTTGAAATAGGCCGTGACCTTTTCCGAGATGTCGTAGGTGCCGCCGAAGTCGATATAGGTCGCGCCCTTCATCTGGTTGAAGTTTATGGTCGGATGCTGGACGGTCGCGACCGGGCAGCCCGTCTGGCATTCGATGAACTCGTTGCTGAACACGCCGTCCGAGACGCCGCGCTCGGTCAGGGTCAGCGACAGCTTGCCGATGTCCCAGGTCTGGTTGATCAGGTACTTCCAGTCCGGCGTGCTGCCGGTATTGTTGCCGGCGCCTTCCGACGGAATGGTGCCGACTATGCCGGGATCGGTCAGGAAGGAGATGGTGTGGGTAGCCAGCGCCCGCACCGTCAGTTTGCCCGGCAGGCCGATGCGCTTGAGATCGGTGCGGTAAGCCGCCTCGATGTCGAAGCCCTTGGTGTGCAGGGACGCCAGGTTGAAGGCCTGCAGCTTGACGAAGTTGGTGTTGGGCACTGTCGAGGTCAGCAGCATGGCTGCGCAGAGTTCCTGGTTTCCGGCCAGGCAGAGGTCGACTTCCTGCTGGCCCGACAGGGTGGAAATGACGTCATCGACCTTGATGTCATAATAGTCGAGCGAGACACTGAAGCCCGGTGCCCAGGTCGGCTGCGACAGGACGATGCCGATTTCCGAGCTGCGCGCGATTTCCGGACGCAGGTTCGGATTGCCCAGTGTCTGTTCCAGGACCGTGATCGAGTTGCCGTTGACGTTGACGATGTTGTTGCGGATCACCGGCGCCGAGAACAGTTCGGACAGGTTCGGGGCACGGGCGTCGCGCGACGTCACCGCCCGCAGGCGCAGGCCGTCGATGCCGGTCTTCCAGGAGCCGCCGATCTTCCAGGTATCGACGTCGCCGGCGGTCGAATAGGTCGTCTTGCGGCCGGCAATGTTGATGTTGGCGGTGCCGAGCGTAGGCGAGTCGAGGACGGGCACGTTGAATTCGACATAGCCTTCGCCGACGCTGTAGGAGCCGCCGCCGTTGTGATAGTTGCCGGCGTACCAGTTGTTGCCGGTGACCGTATTCATCAGTGGATCGGCAGGGTATTCCGGCGAATTGGTCGCGCCGTTGTTGATGCCGTTGCCGTACGGATCGGCCGTGACCTTGTACCATTCGCGGCGGAACTCGACGCCCGTCGCGATCGAAATCGGGCCGGCCCACGACGAGAAGGGCGAGCCCGACACGTTGGCGCTGAACAGGTCCTGGGTCTGGCGCCAGTGAGCCTGCGGGCCGTTGGCCGGCAGGACGTAGGCGAGGGCGCCGTCGGACGGCTTGACGTCGCCGATGATGTTGAGCGGCTGGCAACCCGAAGCCTGGGCTACGACGCTTCGGCAGATGGGGGTGCCGCCCGGTCCCGCAATGGCGTCGATGGCGGCGTTGTAACGCGGCGTCAGCGTGATGTCGTGGACGTAGAGGTCGGTGGTGCTTTCACCGTGTTCCGCATAGGTGTTGTAGGTCCACTCCGTGCCGCCGAATTCGAAGCGGCCATCGGCGCCGACGACAAAGCGCAGAGATTTACGCGTCGGATGGACATTGATGTCGCGCGGGAAGTTGGCATTGGACGTGCCGAACTGGAAGCTGGTGATGTTGTTGGTGGCGCAGGCGGTCTT
>CBIHPL010000279.1:0-5256 GCA_966212005.1 uncultured Asticcacaulis sp. | reverse complement strand
GGTCTTCTGGCCATGCCGCGCATGCGTAAGTGGGATGTGGTTCTGATCTGCCTTGCGATCGGCGGACTTATCGAAGTGATCCAGCCCTTCATGGGGCGCAGCGGCAGCGTTATGGACTGGCTGGCGGACGTCACAGGTGTGTTCCTGGCGGTGGTCCCGATGATGTTCGAGGCCGCGCGCAGGGCGTTGCGCGGGGATCGCCGGGAGCAGACGCGCATGCGCCGCCGTTCGGATATGCGGCGCCCGGTGGAAGCCGGTGTGCCGGTGCGCGCCGGCCGTGCCCGGCATGCGAGAACGCGCTCGTCCTGACGTGATGCGGTTGCAACGCCGCGCAAAAGTGTGAAGCCAATTTGGCGGACTACGCGACAAAAGCTCGCGGCTCCGTCAAATCCGGTTGCAACTGTCATGAAAATGTTAATAAGACTTTCTATCTGTTTTTAGTTACGTCCGCGCTTTGCGGACGTTTTTGTGCGTCGGGTATGGATATTGACGCTTTCAGCGTTTCTATTTTACCGCAGGGTGAGGCAAGAATTCGCCGCACACGTTTCGCACAACGCCCTAAGTTTGTCAGAGGTCCGGCATGACGGCGCCGCTCGTTGAGGTCAAATCGATCAGCAAGACCTTTACCCGCAAGGCGAAGGCGGCGGGCGGATCGACGACTCACAAGGCGCTGGACACGGTTTCCTTTTCGATGACGAAGCCTGAACGTATCGCGCTGATCGGGCCGTCGGGGTCGGGCAAGTCCACGCTTCTGCGCTCGATTTCCGGCCTGCATACCATCGACCCCGGTGAGGGCATGGTCAGTGTCCTGGGACGTCCCGTACAATCGAACGGCCGCCTTTCGTCCGATGTCCGCGCCATTCGCGCGCGCATGGGCATGATCGCGCAGCAGTTCAACCTGGTCGGCCGCCTGACCCTGTTCAGCAATGTCGCCCTGGGCTTTCTCGGGAAAATCTCCGGCCCGCGCGGCTTGCTTGGCCTGTGGAGCAGGGACGAAAGACAGACCGTCATGCGGGCGCTGGATCATGTCGGTGTCGCCGCCATGGCGGGCCAGCGCGCCAACACCCTGTCTGGCGGGCAGCAACAGCGCGGCGCCATTGCCCGCGCGATCGTACAGGGGGCTGAGATCGTGCTGGCCGATGAGCCGGTCGCCTCGCTCGATCCGGTGACGGCGCGCAAGGTCATGAAGCTTCTTGTCGACCTCAACGAACGCGACAAGGTCGGTGTCATCGTGACGCTGCACCAGGTCGACTATGCCAAGACCTATTGCGACCGGATTCTGGCGCTCAAGGACGGCAAGATCGTCTACGACGGTCCTGCCGACGGATTGAGCGATGATATCCTTAGGGACATTTACGGGGCGGAGATCGAGGACGCCTATTGGGGAGAGCCACATGCTTAAGTTCGTGAAGGTTGCGGCCGCCGTAGCGCTGGGCACCAGCGCCCTGATGCTTGCCGGGTGCGAAAAGCAGGAAGCCAAGTCGTCCGCGCGCAGCGAGATCACCTTCTCCATCCTGTCGGTCGAAAAGTCGCAGAAGCTGGACAAGCTGTGGCAGCCTATCCTGACCGACATGGAAAAGCAGACGGGCCTGAAGGTGAAGCCCTTCTATTCGTCGTCCTACACGGCGCTGATCGAAGCCATGCGTTTCGACCAGGTCCAGGCCGGGTTCTTCTCCAGTTCGTCGGGCCTTGAGGCGGTCAAGCGCGCCCAGGCCGAGGTCTTCGCGCACAATACCAACCCGGACGGCACCGATGGCTATACCAGTGTCGTCATCGTGCCCAAGGATTCGAAGATAACGACCGCCGACCTCCTGAAATGCGACCACAAGCTCAATTTCGGCATGGGTGACGTCAAGTCGGCTTCCGGCACGATCGTGCCGAAGGCCTTCCTGTTCCTGCCCGCCAAGGTCGACCCGAATAACTGCTTCAAGACGGTGAAGTCCGGCTCGCACGGCGTCAATATCGAGAGCGTCGCGGCGGGTGTGCTGGATGCCGCCACGGCCAATTCCGATGCGCTCAACGAACTGAGCGATACACCCGAGGGCCGCAGCAAGCTGGAAAAGATCAAGGTCATCTGGCGGTCGCCGATGATTCCGAAAGGCGTGATCGTCTATCGTTCGGACCTTGACCCGGCCGCCAAGGAAAAAATCCGCTCCTTCTTCCTGTCCTATGGTACCGGGACCGGACCTGAGGCGGAGCGTCAGCGCGCCAACCTGCGCGCCTTCCAGTGGGGTCCAATGCAGCCCAGCGACGCGAACTATCTACTGCCGGCGCGGCTGATGGAGGCGCGGGTGGCGCTTCAGGAAGCGCAGGTCGCCAATGATGCGGCGGCGGCGGCTGCTGCCCAGGCAGAGATCACGTCCATCGAAAAGCAGCAGGCGGCCCTGGCGGCGCCGACGGCGCCGGCCGACGCACCGGCGGCACAGTAAAGGACAGTTATGGCTTCGGTTTCGGACTCCCGCGAACTTCTTGCGCCGCCGACAGCGCCGCTGATGACGCGTCTGGCAAATCTGCTTATTCTGCTGGTCGTTGTGGGCTTGTTCGTGGTCAGCTTTCGTGGCGCCGGCATTCCGGGCGTGCATCTGCTGGTTACAAAGGCGGCAAATACCGGAACCTATCTCAAGGACTTCCTGCAGCCCGACTTCGGAGACTGGAAGCTATATGTCCACAAGATGTGGCAGACGATCGAGATCGCGATCTGGGCGACGGGCCTGTCGATCCTGCTGGCTATACCGCTCAGCTTTCTGTCGTCACGGAATATAGCACCCGGATGGATCGTGCAGCCGACGCGCAGCCTGACGGCACTGATGCGGGCATTTCCGGACATCGTACTGGGTACGGCGTTTATCGTGGCGGTCGGCCTGGGGCCGCTTGCCGGTGTCCTGGCATTGACGGTGAGCAATTCGGGAACCCTGGCCAAGCTGTTTTCCGAAGCGGTCGAAAATATCGAGACGGCGCCTGTCGAAGGCGTACGGGCGACGGGTGGCTCCAAGCTGCATGAGATCATCTGGGGGGTGGTGCCTCAGGTCGCCGCACTCTGGACCTCGTTCGCGCTGTATCGCTTTGAATCGAACGCGCGTTCGGCGACGGTCCTGGGCCTGATCGGGGCGGGCGGCATTGGCCAGCTGCTGTTCGATAACCTGAACGGTTTTGCCTACAGCCAGGTATCCGCGATTGCGCTGATCATCGTCGTGGCCGTGACGCTGATCGATATCCTGTCGCAGCAAATCCGCAAGCGGTTGGTGTAGCACCCGGTCAGGGGTGTTACCCCTTCTTCGGCTTGCGCCGCGTCAGTTGCCGCAGCCGGTTCCACAGCTTGGTCTTGGCCGGTTCCGGATAGGGCTGAAGATTGCGGATGAACTCCTCCGCGCAGGCCCGCCATGAAAACTTTTCGGCATAGGCCCGCACAGCCGCGCGGTCCAGTTTCAAAGCTTCCTCGATCGCGACCTTGAGATCGTCGTTTATAGCGCCCGCGCCCGAGCCAGGGATCAGGTCGATCGGCCCATGCGCCGGAAAGGCCGCGACCGGTGTGCCGGCCGCCATTGCCTCGATGATCACCAGACCGAACGTATCGGTCAGGGACGGGAAAACGAAAACGTCGGAATCGCAGTAGTAGCGCGCCAGTTCGTCGCCGAAGCGCGGACCGGCGAATACGGCGTCCGGATACTTGATCCTCAACTCTTCGAGCTGTGGACCGCCGCCGACGATGACCTTCGTGCCCGGGACGTCGAGCGACAGAAAGGCCTCGATATTCTTTTCGACCGCGACACGGCCGACATAGGTCATGATGGGGCGGGCCAAGCCGTCGTTTATCGGCTCGAGCCCCGGCCGGAACATGACGGTGTCGACGCCGCGCGTCCACGGCGAAATGTTGCGGAATCCGCGTGACTCCAGATCGTGCTGAAGCGTCGGCGTGGCCACCATCACCCGGCCCGACGGGCGGTGAAACCAGCGCATGATCGAATAACCGACGCTCAGCGGTATTGGCAGACGCGCCGATACATATTCCGGAAACTTGGTGTGGTAGCTGGTCGTAAACGGCAGCTTCCATTCCTGACAGACACGGCGGGCGGCAAAACCCACGGGGCCCTCGGTGGCGATGTGAATGGCGTCCGGTTCGTAGTCCTGGATGATCTCGCGGACCTCTTCGTAACAGCCGAGCGCCAGCTTGACCTCCGGATAGTCCGGCCAGGAAATCGTCTTGAACTGGTTGTATTCGACAATCTTGAATTCGTGCCCCAGCTTTTCGCACTCTTCGAGCGTGCGCTTGAGCGTCGTGACCACGCCGTTGACCTGAGGTTCCCACGCATCGGTGGCCAGCAAGATTCGCAAAGGGTTCGTGCCTTGAATTGAATTTGGTTCGCCGGCCTAAATGCCCTATTTCATTCGGGCTTGGCAAGTACGACCGTCGACCGCCCGATGTGGCGTTTGCCCGCACCGCGATAAAAGACGACGCATACGCCGTAAGCGGTCGCCCGCAGACTGTATTTCCCGCACCGCACAAAATGACGGTCGCGTCGAAATTATGCGATTATCGACGCTGTTATGCTTGCCTTAGCTCCCGAATGCCTTTAATTTAAAGGGAAGGGCCACATCTTCACGCCACGGGGACGGGCTGGCCGAAGGAAAACCTGTAATGAGTGATCGACAAAAGCCTGCGCAAGTGCGTGATAACAGTCCTTCAAAGGACACACCGAAGTCGCGCCGTACACGGGTCCAGATCCTCGAAACCGCCATGCGCCTCTTCGCCGAGCTGGGCTATGACCGCGCCGGCAATGCCGCCATCGCCGAAGCCTGCGGCCTGACGCGCGGCGCGATGCTTTATCACTTCCCGACGCGTGAGGACCTGGTCGAAGCGGCCGCCTGGCACATCCAGGCCGCGCGCGAAGCTGCGTTCGAGGCCGAAGCCAAGAAGCTGAAGCCTGGCCAGGATGCGCTGGACGGCGCCATCGACGCCTATTGGCGCCTGCTGAGTTCAACGCCGTTCGCGGCATTCCTCGCCCTTGAGCGCGCCGCCCGTCAGGACGCTGACGTCGCCAAGTCGATCCGGCCGGCCCAGGAAGCCTTCGATCGCGGCGCCATGGGCAATGCGACGCCAGGCTTCATCATGGCCGGCAGTGACGCCCGTTTCCAGGCCAGCCGCGACCTGGCCCGCTTTGCGCTGGACGGCATGCACCGCGCCGCCCTGACCTATGAACAGGACGAACGCGTCGAAGCCGTGCTGACCGTGATCAAGCGCGCCGTCCATATGTTGAA
>CBIHPL010000278.1:0-5278 GCA_966212005.1 uncultured Asticcacaulis sp. | reverse complement strand
GGTGCGAGCTACCTGGCCGGCCGAATGGCCAGGGTGCCGCTGATGGTGGGCGCCAACAGCGCCGACAGCGGCAATGCCGGCGCCGCCTCGAAAGACGCAGCCTTTGCCCTGTTCGGCGACCGCGCAGGCCAGGCCCGCAAGGCCTATGATCCAGACGGCACAAAGGATCTTAAGCGCCTCAATGCGGAGATCGGCATGGATCGTGGCCAGGTCGAACCGGCGCGCTTTGTCGCGGCAGCGTGGGCAAAGCACGGCCTGCGCGCCTGGCACTACCGCTTTTCTTACACCGCGACGCCACGACGCGCAGGGTCGCCGTACGGCGCGCCGCATGCCACCGAAATCCCGTTCGTCATGGATACCGTCTCCGACCGTTATGGCGACGCCGCGACCGCCGAAGACCAGGCCGCCGCGAAGATCACGCATGCCTATTGGGTCAATTTCGCCAAGACGGGCGATCCGAACGGCAAGGGCGCAGATGGAAAACCACTGCCGGTCTGGCCGGTTTATGATCCGGCCTCCGATCAACTGCTCGACATTTCGCCGGATGCGCACGCCGTCCCACAGGCCGATCCGTGGAAGGCGCGGCTGGACGTTACGGCCGCGGTTGCCAGGACGCCGGGCAACTGAGGCAGCGATATCACCAACCGGCACGAGAGACCCGCCATGCCCAGAGTGAAAGCCGGAACAGACCAACCCTTTGCCGGTCTGCGGAATGTCGGACCCGCCGCGCGCAAGGATCTTGCCGTCCTCAAGATCGGCACCTTGGAAGCCCTGGCCGCCAGCGACCCCGACGAGTTGTACCGCCGGCTTCAGATCGAGACCGGAACGCGGCACGATCCGTGCGTCTGGGACGTCTTTGCGGCGGCGATCCACCAGGCCAGAACCGGCGAAGCGCGCGATTGGTGGGCTTTCACGGCGATCCGAAAGGAACGCCAGGCGCGCGGCGATTTCGGACCATTCGGGTCGGAATAAAGACCGACCACAAACCACTTGCAAAACGCAATCCGTAAGCACCTGAAAGCCCCTCCCCGGTTCGCCGACTTCTTCCTGCAAGCGGGAAAAGGAAGAACACGCAAGGCTCTTGACATCAATTAGACAATTGGCTAAATATCTAATCATGAACGACGTATTCAAGGCCCTTTCCGATCCAACCCGCCGCCGCGTACTGCAACTGCTGAAACGCGGGCCGATGAGCGCAGGTGAACTGAGTTCCCACTTCGACGTTTCAAAGCCCACGATGTCGGCGCATTTCGCGGTGTTGAAGGCCGCCGACCTGGTGGAGACCGAAAAGGCCGCCAAGTCCGTCATCTATCACCTGAAGCTGTCGGTGCTCGAAGAAGCCCTGCTCGGCTTTGCCAACGGATTCGGCCTGGGCACGGAGCCCGTGTCCAACCCGTCCAAAACGGAGACATCGCAATGAAAAAGGACATTCTGATCGGTCTGGCCTGGGCCGGCGCCATGGTGCTTACGGCGCTGGCCGCGACGACGGCCCGCAGGCTCGGCTATATCGACGGCGACACCGTCCTCCGCGTCGTGGCGATGAACGGGCTCATGGTCGCGTGGTACGGCAACCTGACGCCCAAGAAGGTCGTGTCCAGCGCCCATGCACGCAGCGCCAATCGTTTCGCCGGCTGGACGCTGGTGCTGAGCGGCCTTGTCTATGCGGGTTTCTGGGCCTTTGCGCCGATCCCGGTAGCCACGATCCTAGGCACGGGTGCGCTGGCGGCGGGCGTCCTTCTGACATTCGCCTACTGTCTGTGGCTGCGCGGGCGGGCAAGGGCCCGCGCCTGACAGGCGCAAGCCAGGGCGTCCGCGGTCAGGGCGCAAATCGATTTGAATTGTGTCGCGTCCGGCTCTACCTGCATACGCGACGGCATTGAGGACGACCATGCCCCTCCAGACCATTGTCTTTACGAGCCACGGCGTCGACATGACCGGCAACCTGTTCTTGCCGGCAGGGCCTTCAAAAGGTGTTGTCGTCACGTCCGGCCCCCTGACCTCCGTCAAGGAACAGGCGGCCGGCATTTATGCCGCCGCCATGGCTGATCTGGGCTATGTCGCGCTTGCCTTCGATCATCGCGGCTTCGGGCAGAGCGGCGGCCAGCCGCGCCAGCTGGAAAACCCGTATGCCAAGGCCGACGATATTTCGGCCGGGCTCGACGCGCTTTTGGCCAGTGGGCCCTGGCGCAGCCTGCCCGTCGTGGGGCTGGGCGTGTGCGCCGGCGGTGGATACATGGCGCATGCCGTCGCCAATGATCCGCGCTTCACCCACTTTGCCGGCGTCGCCGGCGTGTACAATGACGCCTCCCAGATGAAGGCTGGCATGGGCCAGGCCTACGACGCCGCCAAGACCCGCGCCCAGGCGGCGCTTGAAAGATACGAAGCAACCGGCGCGGCTGAAACCATCCCGGCGGTGGCAGCCGATCTCGGCGACGTGGCTATGCCCCTGCGTGAGGCTTATGACTATTACGGCACGCCGCGCGGCCAGGTGCCCAACTACGTCAACGCCTTTGCGGTTCAGTCACGCCTGTATACGCTCGATTTCGACGTGCAATCAATCGCCACGAAGCTGAGCATCCCAACTGTCATAGTCCACTCGGAAAAGGCGCTGGCGCCCGGATGGGCCAGGGCCTTCTACGCCAAGCTTGCAGGCCGCAAGCGGGAGCTATGGCTGGCCTCCCGGGGTCAGATCGACTTCTATGACGATCCGTCCCTGATCACTGCGGCAACGCAAGCGATCGACGCCTTCATTTCCGTCGAGCGCAACCTCAAAGGCCATGATGGGCCAGCATCCATAACGCCATAAGCACCATCAGGACGTTTTCGGTCAGCGATACGAAACCGAGCGGAACATTGCTGTCGCCGCCGACACAGGCGCATTTCAACTCACGCCGGTCGATATAGACGGCCTTGTAGACCGAAACCGCTCCGACCGCACCGATGAACAGGGCAACCGGTATCGAAAGCCAGTTGAGCACCCCGGCAACCATCAGCACGCCGGCTCCGAATTCGGCGAACGGGTAGACGTAACCATAAGGCACCCACCGTTTCGCCAGCAGGTCGTAGTTCAGGAACATGGTTGAGAACTTTTCGACGTTCTGCAACTTCAGTACCGCCAGCACAACCATGCTGAAGGCGACAAACAGCTCTGCGGCGCGCACGGACAGGGGAGAGCCGGTCAACAGGTAGCCGACAGCCATCGCCATCAGCGCCGTTCCGGCAAAAACCGCCAGGACAGGTGTGTAGGTCGGCGTTTTCGGATCGGGCACGGTCTGGCCGAAATATCGGCGCAGGTCGTCATAACCGCCGATACGTTTTCCATCGACAAAGATCTGCGGCGTCGTCGCGACGCCATGTTCCGTCTTGAAGGCGTCGGTTTCCTCCCGGGTCTTGAGCCAGTGGTCTTCGACGGAAAAACGTTTGGATTTCAACAGGTGCAGCGCCTTCAGGCCATAGGGGCAGGTGTGGGCGGGCATCACCATGCGGTAAAGTACGGCGGTTTTTGTCGGCTGGGTCATATGTGCAATCCTCTCGATTGCTCCCTATATGGGGTATGTACCATGGTACGGAGTCAAGCCTGTGCATCACAATATGACGATCTCCATCCTGGCCAGAGAGGGCGGCGTAGGCGTTGAGACGGTGCGCTATTATCAAAGGCGCGGCCTTCTCGATACGCCCGAACGCACGGGCGGCAACGGCTTGTCCGGCGGCATGCGGCGATATGGACGCGACGACCTGCGCCGCCTGCGATTTATCCGTCAGGCGCAAGGCTCAGGCTTTACGCTGGAAGAGATCGGTGAACTCCTGGCGCTGGACGCCAGCCACGACCGGCCGCGGGCACAGGCCCTGGCGCAGGCGCGCATCAAGGCCCTAGACGCCAGGATCGCGGAATTGCAGTCCGCTCGCGCAGCACTTCAGCGGCTTGCGCACGATTGCGCGCATTCGGACGGCCCCTGCCCTATCCTTTCGGCGTTTGAAACGGCCTGAGTCTGCTGACGGTTCCTTGCGACTCAGGTCACCATAAGGCCGCATGGAATTCTTTTACGCTTCAATCGACACGCCTGTTGGCCCGGCCTCGCTCACCGCCGATGCGGACGGAGCCCTGGTCGAGTTCTACTTCGTCAACGAAGACAGCCTGAAACCGAAGCTGGGCGTGCCGGGCAAGGCAAGGCTTGCGCCCGAACGGTTGCGCGACGCTGAACGCCAGATCACAGACTTCTTCGCCCGTAAGCGCACGACGTTCGATTTGCCTGTGAAACCCGCTGGCACGCCTTTTCAGCAAAAGGTCTGGCGCGCCCTGCTCGACATCCCGTTTGGCCAGACCATATCCTACCAGCAACTGGCCATCACAGTCGGTGACGTCAACGCCATGCGCGCGGTCGGCGCGGCCAACGGCAGGAATCCGGTGTCGCTCATCATTCCCTGCCACCGCGTCATCGGCAAGAACGGCAGCCTGACCGGCTATGGCGGCGGCCTGCCGCTTAAGAAATGGCTGCTGGACTTCGAGGCGCCGCAAGGATCGTTGCTGTAGAGGCAATATGCGATACACGATGACATCGGAGGCCGGATTTCTCGTTACCCGCTTTGCCGAACAGGATTGATCGTCAGCTGCGGCAATTTAGCCGTCGTCAAAAGCATGGCACTGGCTTAAAGACGAGTCGTCCAATTCGGGGGCAGATCATGTTGAAATTCTGGAAAGCCGCTTGTCTGGTGCCTGTGCTGGTTCTGGCCGGTTGCGGGCCGCGCGGCGCTGACAATGATGGCGGCGAAGCGGTCCAACTGGCCGAACCGATTGTCTATACGGATGCTGAGAAAGCCGAAATCCAGAAGACCTTTCCGTCGCCCTACAATACCTCTGACCTCGCCGCCGGTGAGAAGCAGTTCAACAAGTGCCGCGCCTGTCACACCATCACGCCCGACGGTATGAACCTGACCGGGCCGCACCTGTTCGGCGTGTTCGGCCGCCAGGCTGGGACGTCGGCGGGCTACCCGTATTCGGACGCCATGCGCAAACATGGCGTGGTCTGGGACTATGCGGCTTTGGACACCTTCATCAAGGCGCCGCAAGCGACGGTCAAGGGCACCAAGATGGGCTATCCGGGCGTTCAGAACGACACCGACCGCCATAACCTGATCGCCTATATCAGGTTGATGTCCGCACCGAAGGCGGGTGCAACTGCGGCCAGCGGGAGCGCGTCGGACGGACAGTAGCCACAGCCCACGGCGCTTGCTGAAACCGACCAGCCAATATAGATGTCGGCATGGCTCGCAAAATGAA
>CBIHPL010000277.1:0-5280 GCA_966212005.1 uncultured Asticcacaulis sp. | reverse complement strand
ATGCTGAAGGAAATCGGCAATCCTGAAAACATCAAGGACTACGTCAAGGGAGTCAAGGACAAGAAGTACCGCCTGATGGGCTTCGGCAACCGCGTGTACAATAACTACGATCCGCGTGCGACTGTCATGAAGCAGTCGGCCGACGAAGTCCTGGCGGCCGTCGGCGATCCGAACGATCCGCTGCTGCAGGTCGCCAAGGAGTTGGAACAGATCGCCCTGAACGACGAATATTTCGTGGAGCGCAAGCTGTTCCCGAACGTCGACTTCTATTCCGGTATCACCCTGTCGGCCATGGGCTTCCCGACGACCATGTTTACCGTGCTGTTCGCCCTGGCGCGTACCGTCGGCTGGATCGCCCAGTGGAAGGAAATGATCGAGGATCCTTCGCAGAAGATCGGCCGTCCGCGTCAGCTCTATACCGGTTCGGCGCAGCGCGATTACGTGCCTTTGTCGGCCCGCGGCTAATTGCCGAACATTCAGTCGGAAAAGCCCGCTCATCACAAGCGGGCTTTTTTGTGTCCGAAGGCCCCGGTTGACTGTTGTCGGTAAGCGGCTGATGCTGTCAAAAAACAGACAGGGTCGGAACCATGCGCGTCGTCCGGAATGTTTTGCTTGTCGTCGTCGCCGTGTTTTGCGCGCCGTGGGCCGCCATGGCTCAGGATTTCGGCGCCCTTGCGCCATGGGATGCGCAATGGGTATCGCATCCGGACGCGCCGCCGCAGGGCCCTGTCGTTCTGCATTTCCGCAAGGTTCTGAAGCTTTCCGCAGCGCCAAAAACCTATGAAATTCAGATTTCTGCGGATAACCGCTTCATCATCTACGTAAACGGCCGACGCGTCGGTTCCGGGCCGTCACAAGCCGATCCACAGGCTTGGCGCTACGCGACTTTCGATATCGCGCCCTATCTGAAACCCGGCGAGAATATACTGGCGGCCGAGGTGTGGAACTTCGGTGATGTCCGCCCGATGGCACAGATGACCGTCGAGACGGGTTTCTTCGTCCAGGGCCGGACAGCACACGAAGCCGAGGCCAATACAGGAAAGGGCTGGCAGGTCGCCATCGCGCCGGAACATACGGCGTCGGCCGTTCCGATGACAATCGGCGACAAATGGTTCGGCTATTACGCCGCCGGCCCCGCTGAACGGATCGATGGCCGCGCGAAGCATTGGGACTGGCAGGCGGGCGAAGGTCAATGGCGCGACGCCACACCGTCAAGGATTGCCAATCCGTTGCACAATCCTGTGGGACCGCGGCATCTGACGCCCGATCCGTTGCCCGCGCAAACCTATCGGTCGGTTGATGCCGGCAGGGTGGTACTCAACGATCTCAAGGGCGCCAAAACTCTTCCCATAAGCATCCCAGCCAATCGGCGCACGCGCATCCTGATCGATCGCGGCACGATGATCGCCGCCTATCCGCGCTTCACCATCTCGGGCGGACGCGACGCCGAGATCCGAGTGACCTACGCCGAAGCGCTTTACGACAAGGACCTGAGGAAGGGTGACCGTAACGACATCAAGGACCGCGAAGCCCTGGGCCTGACCGACACCTTTATTGCCGATGGCGGCAAGACACGGACCTTCGCGCCTTTGTGGTGGCGGACCTGGCGCTATATGGCGCTCGACATCATCACCGGAGGTTCACCGCTGACGCTCGACCGGCTGGAGGTCATGGAGACCGGATATCCGTTCGAACAAAAAGGCTGGTTCCGCTCGGACGACGCGGACCTGGATGCCATCTGGCAGGCGGGATGGCGGACGGCAAAGGTCGACGCCCACGAAACCTATATGGACACGGCCTATTGGGAGCAGTTGCAATATGTTGGGGACACGCGGCTACAGGCGCTGATTTCATACGTCGTGTCGGGCGATGCCCGGCTGGCGGAACAGGCCATTGCCGCGATCGGGCGCTCGATCGGCCGGGATGGCTTTACCCAAAGCCGTTATCCCTCAGCACAGTCGCAGATCATTCCATCTTTTTCGCTGCTCTGGATCGGCATGATCAACGCCTACTACTATTACAATCCGGACCGGAGCGTGCCGGCGGCGCAGCTTCCCGGTGTGCGCATCGTGCTCGAACGGTTTCGCAAGCTTCGTGGTTCGCGCGGCTTGCTCGTGCCGCCGCCGGGCTGGGACTGGATCGACTGGTCACCCGGCCTGAACGGTCGCCCCGCGAACTTCTACGATAAAGACGGCGAATCGTGCCTGACCACCCTGCTCTTCATCGGCGCGCTGCAGCAGGCCGCTGAGTTGGAGGGTGCCGTGGGGGATTCAGCCCAGCAGGCGCGTAATACCACAGACGCCGATGCGGCGAGCAGGGCTGTGCGCAGTCTGTGCCGTAATGCTGACGGGCTGATCGCGGATGCCCCCGACAAAGCGCGTTACAGCCAGGACGCCAATGCGTTGGCTGTGCTTTACGGGGTCGTGCCGGAAGCCGAAGCGAAAGCGGTCCTGCAACGCATCCGCCCCGCTAACGGACTGACCGCGCCAGATGGAGGCACCCAGGCCTGCTATATTTGGGGCTACTACCTCGCCGAGGCCGAAACCAAGGCTGGCCTGGCCGACCGCTATGGCGACCTGATGCAGACCTGGCGCGATATGCTCAAGCTTAACCTGACCACCTTGCCCGAAGAGGCCGAGCCGACGCGATCGGACACCCATGCCTGGTCCGCGCATCCGACTTCCGGCCTGATCGAGATCGTCGCAGGCATCCACCCTGCTTCGCCCGGATACACGACCGTCGAAATCCGCCCAGCCCTGGGAGTGCTTAAGCAGGTCGATGCCGCCGCCGCGCATCCCAAGGGATTGATCCAGGCGAAGTATCTTCGTGATGGCGGTAAGCTTCAGGCGCAACTGGTTCTGCCGGAAGGCCTGACCGGCCAGTTCGTCTGGCAAGGCCGCGCCTATCCTTTAAGGTCAGGGAAAACGGTCCTGGACTTGGTCGATTGAAAATCATCCGACCGAGCGCGTGTATAGATCCTAAGGTTTGTCCACAGATTGCACAGGTTGTCCGAGATCATGGTCAGCGACAAAGCTCAAATGAGGTCAGATCTGACCGCGCGTTACGCCGTCATTCATTGTGGTCGCGCCAGCGCACGGCTAACAACCGCTCGGACAATCTGTGTCCATCTATGGACACTTTAATGGTGGCTATCACGTCGCGCGGATTTTCAGAAAATCCAGTACGGCCTCAGCGGCACGTTCAGCGGTCGGGCGCTGGCCACGGCCGAGGATGTCAAGCGCGGCGAACTGTTCCGTGATTTGCCGCTCACGCAATGCCTTATCGTCCAGACGCTCGATCACGGCTTTCAGCAAGTTGTCCGGCGTACAGTCATCCTGGATGAACTCCGGCGCGATGCGTTTATCGGCCATGATGTTGAACATGGTCACGTGCTTCAGCGTCATGATGCGCGTGTAGATCCAGTGCGTCAGCGGCTCCAGCTTATAGGCGATCACCATCGGACAGCCGGCAAGGGCCAGTTCGGTCGAGACTGTCCCGGAGCAGGCCAGTGCCAGCGTCGCCGCCTGCATAGCCGACAGCTTGTCGGCTTCGCTGTCGATCAACCGGATCGGCACGGGGAGATCCTTGACGGCCTCGAGCACGCGGTCGCGCACCGTGTCGGCCACTGGCATAACGAAAGTCACCTCCGGCCTTGCGGCGTGCAAGCGGGTCATAACCTCGGCAAAGACCGGCATCATATGGCGGATTTCGGCCGGGCGGCTGCCGGGCAGGACCAGCAGTATCGGCGCATCCGGCGCCAGGGCGATTGACTTGCGGAATGCAATGGGGTCAGCTGGCGAAAAGTCGAGATGCAGCGCCGGGTTGCCGACCACGACCGTCCTCAGTCCATGCGCTTCGAAAAACGGCGGGTCCATGGGATGCAGTGCGATCAGGAAGTCTACGGCGCCGGCCAGGGTTTTGGCGCGACCGGGACGCGCTGCCCAGACCTGCGGCCCGACATATTTGATCAGCGGCACGTTCGGCATGACCTTACGGATGGCCTTGGCCGCGCGCAGCGTGAAGCCCCACGAGTCGATCAGGATGACAGCGTCGGGCCGCTCGCGTTGCGCCAGGGAGACCGTGTCCTTCACCCGGGCATTGACACGCGGCAAGGCCTTGAGGCCTTCGACGAGGCCGAGGATCGACAACTGAGCGATATCGAACGGGCTTTGCACGCCCTGCTCGGCCATGCGCGCGCCGCCGACGCCGACGAACGACCAGTCGATGTGCGGCGCCTGTTGGCGAAGTTGCGTCATTAGGCCGGCACCCAGCATGTCTCCGGACGCTTCGGCGGCAACGAGCATCAGCTTGCGCTTTGCAACGGGAGTGTCAGTCGAGGCCATAGATAAACAGTCCGAGTTCAGAGGCCTTGGCGAAGACGGCGGGTTTGTCGACGATCAGCAGGTGGTCCTTGCGGCCGACGATGCCGCTCAGGCCCGCAGCCGAAGCGTCCTCGACAGTGGAGACGCCAATGGTCGGCATGTCGAGGCGCAGGTCCTGGATGGGCTTGGGGAGCTTGGCTAAAACCCCCTTGCGTTGCACAAGTGAACCGCGAACATTGGCGGGAAGCGTCGGGATGCGGCGAAGGAGGTTCTGCGTGCCTTCTTGAGCTTCGACCGCCAGGGTCACGCGGCCGGCGACGACGACAGCCTGGCCAATGTCGAGGCCGCCGATGGCGCTTGCAATCCGCAAGGCTTCCTGGGCGTCCTCCATGGCTTCGGGCGACGGGTCGGGGCCAGCTTGCAAACCACCAGCGATGAGGAGATCCGGATTGGATTCGTGGGCGCCTTCGATGTGGTAGCCCTGGGCGACTATGACCTTGGCGACTTGGCGGAGCAGGGAGTCGTCCCCGCCCCGTCCGGCCTGCTGGATGGAGGACAGGGCCTGGGTGTTGGCGGCGCCCTGGTCAAAGGTGTTGAAGTCGGGGCGCTGGACGTAGCCACACATGGTGACGGCCTTGCACTGTTCCGTTGCGAGTATCTCGAACAGCTTGGCGAAGTCGCCGAGGCCAAGGGTGTGCCCCGGGTGGTCGTTCAGGGCTTCGTCAGATAGGCCCTCGATGCGGACGACGATGTAGGGGCGGTTGATGCGGGCGACGTAGGCGGCGACTTCGACCGGAAGCTGGCCGCCGCCGGCGATGAGGGCGAGTTTGGTGTTGGCGCTCATTGGCTCCTCGACTTATGGGGCGTGGGGGGTGTGTCCCCCACAAAAATAAAAAAATTATTTTAGTCCCAATGGCCCAAAAGGCCCACATCCCCCAAAAACAAAAAAAGCGGTGTG
>CBIHPL010000276.1:0-5295 GCA_966212005.1 uncultured Asticcacaulis sp. | reverse complement strand
GCGCCTGGCCGGCTCCGGCAAGTTGCTGCACGACTCGATCCGTGTCGCCCGGCCGGAGGCTGTCTGGGTGATGCAGGGCTGGCTGTTCGGCGCCGACCAGGCCTTCTGGACCGGCGACGCCATATCCGCCTTCCTGCGCGACGTGCCCGACGACGGTCTGATGGTGCTCGACATCGGCAACGACCGGTATCCGCAAGTCAAAAAGACGGCAGAGGCCTTCCATGGCAAGGGCTGGATCTATGGCTACGTCCACAATTACGGCGCCTCCAACCCGGTCTATGGCGACCTCGGCTTCTATCAGCGCGACGTCGCCGCCATCAAGGCCGATCCGGCGCGCGGCCGGCTGCAGGGCTTCGGCGTCTTTCCCGAAGGGCTCGACAGCAATTCCATCGTCTATGACCGGCTTTACGACCTGGCCTGGGGTCCGGACAGGTCCCAGTCTGCATGGCTGGCCAACTATACCCGCGCCCGCTATGGCTTCAGCGCGCCGGAGATCGTCGCGGCCTGGCAGGACATCGTAAAAGGCGCCTACGGCACCCGCTATTGGACGCCGCGCTGGTGGCGTTCGACCGCCGGCGCCTATCTGCTGTGCAAACGGCCAGACGTCGTCATGGCCGAGTTCGAAGGCGCGCCGGGTGACCGCGCCGCCTTGCGCGCCGGATTGACGCGGCTGTCGCAGCTGGCGGCCGGGCGTGACAGTCCCCTGCTGCGCCACGACCTGATCGAACTGACGCGACATCTGGCAAGCCTGCACCTCGACGATCTTATCCGCGATACACTGGTCGCATACCGCAGTGGCGACAAGGCGGCCGGAGACGCCGCCGCACGTCAGGTCAAGGCGTTGACCCTGTCCCTGGACGACCTGATGGGCGCCCAGCCCTGGCACCTGGCCGGCTGGATCGCACAGGCGCGCAGCCTTGGCGATACCCCGGCCGAGAAAGCCTATTACGAACGCAATGCCCGCGCCCAGGTCACGGTCTGGGGCGGCAAGGGCAATCTCCACGACTATGCATCCAAGGCGTGGCAGGGGCTCTACCGCGATTTCTACCTGCCGCGCTGGCTGCGGCTGTTCGACGCCCTGCGTACCGGCGCGGTCGATCAGGCCGCTTTCACCGAAACACTCGGTGCCTGGGAAAATGCCTGGGTCGAATCGACCGAACCCGTCGTCCATCGCCGTCCGTCCGATCCCGTCGGCGATGCGGCACGGCTGCTGGCCGGCCTTACCTGATACCAGAAAGAAACGCACATGTTCGAAACCGATCGGCGCACATTGCTGTGCGGCGCGGCCGCCGGAATGGCGATCGCCCCGGCATTCGCGACAACCGCTGCGACGGCCGCAGCCTCTGAAACCCTCGGGCCGCGCCAACGCATCCCGTTCGATTTCGGCTGGCGGTTTTCCCTGGGCCACGCGTCCGACGTCAACCGCGACTACGGCTTCGGGCGTGACCAGAAGACCTTCGCCAAACAGGGCCAGGGCGTCGCCGCACCGGCTGCCGCGGACTTCGACGACTCGACCTGGCAGGCGATCGACCTGCCGCACGACTGGGCCCTGGACCTGCCGTTTGCCAAGAACGAATATTTCATCCCGCCGAAAAATCCGGAAGACGGAGATCCGGCCGCCGGCCATGGGTACAAGGCGCTGGGCCGCAAGTTTCCCGAAAACAGCGTCGGTTGGTACCGCAAGGTCTTCACGCTTGAAAAGGCCGACGAGCTGAAACGCCTGACGCTGGAGTTCGACGGCATCTTCCGCGACGCGACGATCATCCTGAACGGCTACGTGCTCCAGCGGCACGAAAGCGGCTATACGCCGGTCAGCGTCGATATCAGCAATTTCATCGACGCCGAAGGCCCCAACGTCCTGGTGGTGCGCGTGGACGCGACACTGGGCGAAGGCTGGTTCTACGAAGGCGCCGGCATCTATCGCCACGTCTGGCTGGTCAAGAGCGACCGGTTGCATATTCCGCAATGGGGCGTCTGGGCGCACGGCGAAACGTCCGGCCAGGTGACGCTGGAAACGCGTGTGGCCAATGCCGGCGAAGCCATACGGCGCTTCGAACTGGTGTCTACAGTGCAGGATGGCGGCGGCAAGGCCGTGGCCATCGCGCGCACCGCCCTCGAGGTCGGCGCCTTCGCCGAGGTGACGGCGCGGCAATCCGCAGTCATTCCCTCCCCGCATCTGTGGTCATTGGAAGACCCGCACCTTTATACCGTGCGCAGCGAAGTGCGCAGCGGCGACGACGTGATCGACGTCCAGATTACCCGGTTCGGCCTGCGCGATATCCGCTTCGATGCCCGGGAAGGCTTTTTCCTCAACGGGAAATGGCTGAAGATACGCGGCGCCAACAACCATCAGGACCACGCCGGGGTGGGTGTCGCGGTGCCGGATTCGATCCATGTCTGGCGCGTCCGGCAGATGAAGGCGATGGGCGCCAATGCCTGGCGATGCGCCCACAATCCGCCCGCGCCGGAATTGCTGGACGCCTGCGACCAGCTGGGCATGCTGGTCATCGACGAAACCCGGCTGATGACGTCCGCTCCCGAAGGTATGGCGCAACTTGAAACCCTGATCCGGCGCGACCGCAACCACCCTTCTGTCATCCTGTGGTCGATCGGCAATGAAGAAACGGCGCAGCAGGGCACGGCGCGCGGGTTGAAAATCGCCAGGGACATGCGCCGCGCGGTCAAGGCGCTGGACCCGTTCCGGCCAATAACAGCCGCCATGAATCACTATCAGGGCTACGGCATCACCCCGGCCCTGGACGTCATGGGGTTCAACTACCACGAAAAGGACATCGAACCCTTTCGCAAGCTGTACCCAGACATGCCGATCATCGGTACGGAGACCGCCAGCGCCGTGTCGACGCGCGGCGAATATGTCCGTGACGAGACCAAGGGCTATGTCCGCGCCTATGACCTGGATGCACCCTCATACGCCCTGACGGCGGAAGCCTGGTGGACGCTCTACAATTCCAAACCCTATTTGTCCGGCGGGCTGGTGTGGACTGGCTTCGACTATCGCGGCGAACCGACGCCGTTCAACCGGTGGCCGGAAATCTCATCGCATTTTGGCATTTTCGACACCTGCGGCTTCCCGAAGGACATCTACCACTATTACCGCGCATGGTGGCAGGATGCACCTGTCCTGCACCTGTTGCCGCACTGGAACTGGCAGGGCCGAGAGGGCCAGGACATCCCTGTCTGGGTTTATTCGAATCTCGACGCGGTCGAACTGTTCGTGAATGGCCGCAGCCTTGGCCGCAAGACCATGGCCAGGGACAGCCACCTTGAGTGGCAGGTGCCTTTTACACCGGGCGTCCTGACGGCTTTCGGCGAAACGAAGGGCAAGGTGGTCATGAAAACCGAGCGGCGCACGGCCGGGCCGGTCGCGCGCCTGCTTCTGACCGCCGACCGTGCGTCACTGGCGAACGACGGCCAGGACGCGGCGCTGCTGCGTGTCGAGGCGGTCGACAAGGACGGCGTCCCCGTCCCGAAGGCGGACAACCTCATTCACTTCGATTGCGACGGCCCCGCGGCGATCATCGGCGTCGGAAACGGCAATCCGACCAGCCTGGAAGCTGACCGCGCCTCTTCCCGCCGGCTTTTCAACGGACTGGCCCAGGGCGTGCTGCAATCGCGCCGTGAACAATCCGGAGCCTGTCGCGTGACGGTATGGAGTGAAGGCGTTCCACCGACGTCCCTGACGATTCGCATTCGGGTCTAACCGAGGCAAAACTGTGGTGTTTCAGTTACAGGGACGGAAAACCTGTGGCGACGCCATTTCAGAGCGACGGATTTCACAACCAATAAAATCTTTTAAAATCAATGCATTAAATTTCCACCCACCCCTTTGACAACGATTGAAATCAAAAGATCAAATCGTTTTGAAATGAAAATATCATATTTGATATTTGGTGGAATTGACATTCCGTAACATCGCTTTTACTCTCGGACCTGTCGCCGGGAGCCTTTGGAACTGCCTTTTCGTTCTGAGTCCCGGACGGCCAAAAACAGATAACTGCAGACTCAGGGGCCAGTATGAACTTCCGCAGATTTCCGGCGAAAGAATGACGTGCCTGAATGCCGCATCGAAGACCGGACCCGCCACACGTCCAGCCTTCGCATGTTCGGCCTCGCGGTCCGCAAGCCGCTGAAAATTGGTCGGCCAATTTTTCAGAGTTGAACAATTGGACACAGCCAACGGCGCTTCGGACCTGCCTCGACACAACTCCCGGACGGGCGGACGGGAACAACATCACAGGAGAAACACTAATGATAAAAGGCACATCTATCGGCAGGACGGGCTTCAAATATGCTCTGCTGGGCGCCACCATTCTGACCGGCATTGCCAGCGCGGCTTACGCGCAGGACGCGGCGCCGGCGGCGCCGCCGGCAGCGGACGACGTCGTCGTTACCGGCTTCAAGAAGAGCTACGCCGACGCCGTCAAGGCCAAGCGCACCAATATCGAAATCAGCGACGGCATTTCTTCGGACGGCCTGGGCCGTTTCCCCGACCTGAATGTCGGTGAAGCGCTGCAGCGCATCCCGGGTATCCAGATCAACCGCGAAGCCGAAGGCCGTAACGCCACGATCGGCCTGCGCGGCATGCCCGGCTACTATGCCCGCACGACCCTGAACGGCCAGGCCTTTGCCGAACCTCCGTACGTGACGACGACCGGCGGTGCTGACGGCACCCCACTGGGCGCGTTCAACTCGGACATCTTTACGGCGTTCTCGATCCAGAAGTCGCCGATGGCCAACTCCCAGTCGGGCGGCCTGTCGGGCAATATCGACATGCAGATCTCCCCGGCCCTCGGCCGTAGAGACGGAGGCTTTGCCAAGGTCGCCTACGAGTACAACACCAACGGCAAGCTCGGCGCGCCGGCCTACACAATCGGCTACAACAAGCACATCAACAGTGATTTCGCCGTCTTCGGGACCTATGCGTACCGCAAGGAAAACTTCCGCCGCGACACGCTGCGCTATAACGGTTACAACCGCCTGACCCTGGCCCAGAGCAAGCTGACCGCGCAGCAGTTCGCCGATGCCTACGGCGCCTATTACGGCACGACCGCAAGCTCCTCGACCTATACCCTGGCCCAGGCGCTTGGCACGACCGGCTATACCGCGCCGTCCAATGTCGGCAGCCAGTCGCAGAACGGCATCTGGGCACTGGGCCTCATGCGCCAGTACACGCGGATGAACGTCGGCACGCTGCAGTCGGCGTCGGCCGGCGCCGAATGGAAGGTCAACGACAACCTGAAGATGGCCCTGGTCGGCGGCGCCTACGACTTCGGC
>CBIHPL010000275.1:0-5314 GCA_966212005.1 uncultured Asticcacaulis sp. | reverse complement strand
GTCGGGCCGCTCTTGGCGACGAAGCGATCGGGCAGCGTCGTCGCGAGATGCACGACGACGGCTTCGGAAAAATCCTTGACCGTGTCCCAGTCGAAGTGCTTGCGCAGCGGCACGACCACGTGCAGCCCCTTGCCGCCGGTGGTCTTTAAGAAGCTCTTCAATCCGAACTCTTTCATGCGCTGCCGGACTTCGTCCACGCCGTCGACAACGTCCTTCCAGGGTGTTTCCGGATCGGGATCGAGGTCGAAGATCATGCGGTCGGGCAGGTCAGGCTCATACGCCTTGCAACCCCATGGGTGAATTTCCATCACGCCCCACTGCGCCAGACTGATCAGGCCGTGAATGTCGTCGATCATCACGTATTCTTCGTTACGGCCGTTGACCTCGATGCCGGTATCGTGGACGTGCTCGACGCGGCCCTGGCTCAGGTGGCGCTGGAAGAAACATTGCTCGCCGATACCTTCCGGACAGCGGATCATCGAAATCGGCCGGTTGACGATGTGCGGCAGGATATGGTTGGCGACGGCATGGTAATATTCCGCCACCTCCAGCTTGGTAATGCCCTGGTCCGGATAGACGACGCGGTCGGGGTGGGTGATGAGAATGCCGCCGACGTCGGCGCCCTTGGCTTTCTTGCTGGTCACGGTGCGCCTCCCGGCAGGGGGTTGGTCTTTAATGGCTTCGGTATGAACCGCCTTGTCGCGCCCGACCTCAGCCGCGGGCTTGTCTTCGCGCAGGCCCTGGAACGAGGGATGACGCAGCCGGCCGTCCGGCGTCCATTCGGTGAATTCGATCTCGCAGACCAGCTTCGGCGTAACGTAGCGCGCCTCGCGGCGGACTTCGGGCGGTACGACGGTAAAGGCGCCTGTCTTTGATTTTCCCAGCGAAAGGTCATTCAGCCGCTGCCTCAGGTCCATCGAGTCGTCGAGGTTGAAGCCGGTGCCGCACTTGCCGGCGTAGATGAATTCGCCCTTGTCGTAATAGCCAAGCAGTATGGCGCCGACGCCGCGATGGGCATGCGTCGGTTCGGTGAAGCCGCCGATGACGAATTCCTGGCGCTTGTGGCACTTGGTCTTGAGCCACGACTTGCCGCGCCCGCGCGTGTACGGCGCATCGGCGCGCTTCGAAATCAGCCCCTCCATGCCGATGCCGCAAACCTGGTGCAGAAAGGCCTCGTCGCGATCGGTGAAGTGCTCGCTGTAGATGATGCGGCCGTCGGTATCCGCGCCTTGCAAAAGGGCCTGCAGGCGGCTTTTGCGTTCGAGCAGCGGACGCCCCGTAAGGTCTTCGCCGTTCAGATGCAGCAGGTCGAAAGCATAATATTGCAGCGGCGCGTCCGACTTCTCTTCACCGAGCACCGCCTGCAACGTCTTGAAGCTATGGCTGCCATCCGGATTGGCGGCGACGATCTCACCGTCGATAATGGCGGATTGCACATCAATCCGGTCGAACAGACGAGGCAGGGGAGGGAAGCGGTCCGACCAGTCGAGCCCCTTGCGCGTCAACAACCTGACACCGTCGCTGTCGATCAGGACCTGGACGCGGTAGCCGTCGAACTTCAGTTCGTGCACCCAGTTGCCACCGGACGGCATGGCGTCGGCAAGCGTCGCCAGTTCGGGTTCGATGAAATTGAGTTGGCCGGACCTGTTCTTGCCAATCTTACTCAGGTCTGACGACGCGGGCTTTTTTTTTGAGCCGGTCGGCTTCGTCTTTTTCTTTTCCGCGTGACCCGAGCGCCATTCGTTATCGCCCTTGGCGATCTCCTCCATTGACCGGCCGCTGACGATGCTGGAGCCTTGCGTCTCCAGCCAGGCCTCGGCGTCGTCTTCGTTCGATACGTCGTCGCGGTGCTTGATCAGCAGCCAGTTCGACCGGCCGCGATCCTCGGGACGGCTGCGCATCCGCGCCAATACCCATTCCCCGCTCAGGCGCTCGCCGTGCAGGCGGAATTTCAGGTCGCCCTTTTCCAGGCCTTCGTGCGGATCGCCGACTGGCTCCCACGTGCCCTGATCCCACAGCATGACGGTGCCGCCGCCATATTCGCCCTTTGGGATGGTGCCTTCGAAGTCGCCATAGTCGACAGGATGGTCCTCGGTCTGGACCGCCAGTCTTTTGTCGGCCGGATTGAAACTGAGGCCGCGTGTAACCGCCCAGGATTTCAAAACGCCGTCGAGTTCCAGCCGGAAGTCGTAGTGCAGGCGTGTCGCCGCATGCTTCTGGATCAGGTAGCGAAAGCCGCCTTTTTTCGCAACCTTGCCCTCGGGCTCGGCCGTTTTTGAAAAGTCGCGCTTGGCGTTGTATTTTGCCAGTCCACCTTGATCCGCCATGGCCTAGCTCGCCTTCTTGCGGGGCGCGGTTTTCTTGCGGGCGGCGGGTTTGGCCGCCTTACGCGGTTTGCGCTCCGTCGATTTTGTTGGTTTTGGGCTGGTGTCCTTGCGCGACGCCGGCGCTTCCTCGGCCAGGCTTTTGCGCAGGGCATCCATCAGGTTGACAACCTTTGGAGTCGGAATGTCTTCTTCCAGGGCGACGGGTTCGCGATTTTCGATCTTGGCTTCGATCAGTTCCTTCAATGCCTCACGATAGTGATCGTGGAACTTGCCGGGATCGAACTTGGCCGTCTTGCGCGTGATCAGTTCACGCGCCAGGTCGAGTTCCTCGCTATCGTGTTTCGAGGTGCGGATGTCCTCGAAATAAGGGTCCTCGTCGCGAACCTCGTCTTCATACCGCAGCGTCATCAGCACCATGCCCGACCCATACGCCTTGATGGCGCACAGCCGTTCGCGTCCGGCACTGGACCGCTGCCCGATGGCCATTTTCTTGGTCGAGCGCACTGCGTCACGGATCAGTGAGAAGGTCTGCTCATCGCCGCTTTTCGACGGCGCGACAAAATAGGGACTGTCGAAATACACATCGTCGACCTCGTCGATGCCGACGAACTGCTTGATGTCGAGCGTCTTGCTGGACGGAATTTTGAGGTCCTTGATCTCATCAGGTTCGATCAGGACGTACTGACCCTTCTCGACCTCATAGCCCTTGATAATGTCTTCGCGATCGACCTCTTCGCCATCGTCGGTGACGTTCATGTGGCGAACCCGTTCGCCGCTGTCCCGGTCGATTTCGTGCAGGGGAAAGCTGCGGGCGCGATTGATGGCCGAATAGATGCTGACGCTAAGCGAAACCAGCGACATGCGCAAATTACCGGTCCAGTATGGGCGCGTGGCCATGGCGAACTCCTGGGAGGAAAGCTTCCCCCAAGACTGCCATTTCGGGTGCTAAAGAATCGACGCCGGACTTCGGATGCGAGGTAAAGAACGGGTTAGCCGGCGGCCCCCCGGTGTCAGGATGCCTGTTTCCCAAAAGACACGTCACGAAACCTTGGGAAAATTGACATGGCTTCGTCAGGAAAGGTTGAGCTTGGTGTCATGAAGTGCCGCTAGCTGGCTGGCCTCATGGATCACTCCGATCCGTGGGGATATATCATGAAATTCGCACTGCTTTCCGGCGTCGCCGCGCTTGCCCTCCTCAATGCGGGCACGGCCTGCGCCCAGGACACCACAGGTGCCGTCGAAGCCGCGCCCGCCGCTGCCGAGGCGCCTGAAATCATCGTTCTCGGCCATGGCCAGAGCCGCCAGACCCAGACCGTCAAGGCGACGGACATGGCCTACGCCGCGCCAGGCACTTCGCCGCTAAAGGTGCTGAACAAGCTGCCGGGTGTCACCTTCCAGTCGGCCGACCCGTTCGGCGCCTACGAATGGTCGACCCGCATCTCGATCCGCGGCTTCAATCAGAACCAGCTGGGCTTTACGCTGGACGGCGTCACCCTGGGTGACATGTCCTACGGCAACTACAACGGTCTGCACGTTTCGCGCGCCATCATCAACGAAGACATCGCCCGCATCGACATGGCCCAGGGCGCGGGCTCACTCGATTCGGCGACGTCGTCGAACCTGGGCGGCACGCTCAAGTTCGTGTCGCGTACGCCCGCCGAAGTCATGGGCGGGGAACTGGCCGTCACTGCCGGCTCCGACAGCATGCATCGCCTCTATGGCCGCTTTGAAACCGGTGCGATCTCTTCGCTGAACGGCCTGCGCGGCTTCGTGTCGATCGTCGACCAGAAGGCCGAGAAGTGGAAGGGCGCCGGCGACCAGAAGGCTTTCCAGGCCGACACCAAGTGGGTCCTGCCGATTGGTGAAGGCAATCTGACGGGTTTCGTCAACCACTCCGAACGCCGGGAACAGGACTATCAGGATCTGTCGTTCGAAATGATCGACCGTCTGGGCTACGACTGGGATAACTTCCAGCCGAACTGGGCGCTGGCCAACCAGGTTGCCGCAGCCTATCAGCAGGGTACGGCCCTTCCTGCCGGCATCGGCACGGTCGATGACGCCTACTATTATGGCGCCGGCGTGCGCGACGACACCTTGTCGGGCCTGACGTTCGAGACGCCTTTGTCGGACACGGTCAGCATCTCTGCCAAGCTGTACCACCACCAGAACGAAGGCCAGGGCCTGTGGGTCACGCCGTACCTGCCGTCGCCGGGCGTCAGCTATTCGCCCTTCTATAATGCCGCTTCGCCGTCGTCCGATAATGCCTATGTGTCGATCCGCACAACCGAATACGATATCGACCGCACAGGCTTTATCGGCGGCGTCGATTTCGATCTCGGCCCGCACAGGCTGTCGGCCGGCCTGTGGGTCGAAGATAACGACTTCAACCAGGCGCGCCGTTTCTACGGCGAAACGCGCGAC
The DNA here is from genome assembly GCA_966212005.1 of uncultured Asticcacaulis sp. Lineage (GTDB taxonomy): Bacteria > Pseudomonadota > Alphaproteobacteria > Caulobacterales > Caulobacteraceae > Asticcacaulis. The sequence continues at coordinate 566 of CBIHPL010000275.1, read as the reverse complement.
GCGCCGCACCGCGACAGCCTGGGCTTCCAGGAAAACCCCTTCTACACCCAGTGGGAATACGCCTTCACCACCAGGACAACGCAAGCCTATGTCCAGGACGTCTGGACGATCAGCGACGCTCTGAAGATCAACTATGGCTTCAAGGCGCTGAGCGTCGAGAACACCGTGAAGCAGATCGTCGGCGGCACCATCGCGGCTGAACTGAAGTCGGAAGACAGCTTCCTGCCGCAGATCGGCGCCGTCTACAAACTCGGCAATGGCTACGAACTGTTCGGTTCGTACAGCGAAAACATGAATGCCTACGTTTCCGCGGCGACGTCCGGCCCGTTCAGCTCGCAGTCACAGGCGAACATCGACTTCGTCCGCACCAGTCTGAAGCCGGAAGAGTCGAAGACGCTGGAAGGCGGCCTGCGCCTGCGCACCGATCGCTTCCAGGGCGTTGCGGCCCTGTATGCGGTCGACTTCGACAATCGCATCCTGGCGGTCGCCCAAGGCGCCGGCATCGTCGGCAATGCGCCCGTGCTGTCCAATGTCGGTGGCGTTGAGACCCGCGGCATCGAGCTGGC
>CBIHPL010000274.1:0-5315 GCA_966212005.1 uncultured Asticcacaulis sp. | reverse complement strand
TCGCCCGAAGCCTGCCCGGTCCGGTGACGGCGACGTTCTGACAATCAAAGGCATAGATGAGCGGCGAATAGTTCAGGCATTCGATGCCCTCCCAACTCGTCTGGACCGCCGGCAGGTAATCTTCGGGCCTGTCGGAAAACAGCAGGGTCGCCCCCTTGGCCAGGTGCAGGGCGACATTGCTTTTGAGATGGACCTTGCCGGTCGGCCAGATGCCCTCCGGAACCACGACGACACCCGATCCCGCCGCGTGGGCCGCATCGATCGCAGCGGTAATCGCGGCGCTGGTTTTGCCCTGATCGTCGCGTGCCGCGCCGAAATCCGTGATGAGGAAACGGCGGCTGCGGGAAAAGTCCGGGACGGAGATCGACGACATGTCGAACGGTGCCAGCACCCGCACTGTTTTCACGCTTAGGCCGGACGAAGCGGCATGAGCGCAACCGGCCAGGACCGGCAGTGCCAGACCGCCCAACAAAACGGAGCGGCGCGGAGGGAGAAACGACATGGGCGGACCTTCATGAGAATGGCAACCTACTCATAGCCGCCATTCTCAAAAGGTCAATTTCAATCGAATTCGATCACAAGTGATCTATCCGGTAATTTCGCCGGCCGCACGCGCCTTCGCCGGTTTGCGCTGGCGGCGGATCCACCAGGCAAGCGGCACGATAACCAGCCCCAGCGGCGCCAGATAGCTGAAGACCGTCACCATCACAGTCAGCGCCGAGACGAAGTTCGGACCGATACCGCCGAGCGCTGCCGTCAGGGGCGCCCAGGTGCCGCGCGAGGCTGCCGCGGTTGCCGTCGTATAGGTCAGGGTCAGCTTCGACATGGCCACGCGCTTCTTCATGGTGGCGACCGCCGTGCGGGCAGCATCGATGTCGGACTGGATCTCGGCCAGTTCCTGCTTCAGGTCGACAACCTCGGACATCTTGCCCCTGTGGGTGCGCAGCGTGGCCTGGAGATTGTCGCGCAAGGCCACCTGGTTGTTGATGTGTGCCTCCTGGTCGATGATCGACAGGCTGAGATCTTCGGTGGCAATCGACTGATGCTCAATCCTGCCGCCGGTCGCCTTCAGTTCATTGGCCAGCGTCTTACGGAACAGGGTGATCCATTGCGGCGTGGCGCGCATGACGAGGACGTGCCGCTCCGCACCATTTGAACCGCCGGCTTCGGTATCGAGCGACAATATCTGGCAGGCCCCGGGACCGGCGACCGTGCACGCCTCCTGGTGGCCCTCCATCATGCCGTTCAGCTTGCCGTCCGGCGCACTCAGATCGAAGCTATAGTCATAAGCCAGTTGCGGCAGGCTGACCGGATCGACGCGCGCAGGACGCCCGGCCGTGTCCGTCGCAGCCTCGACCGCCGGTGGGGCGTCCTCGTGCGTGGCGACCTCCTGGGCCGCTTTTGGCGAACAAGCCGCCAGATTTACCGAAAGGCAACAGCCAGGGCACTGTATACAGAATAACGACGCGACATGGTCTCTCTCCATTTGACGACAGGCCAAATCGGCCTGCTGCGTCATGTCGCGCTGCGATCACGGCACTTTCACGGCAATATCACGAATCCGTGATCATTTGGTGATCATTGCGTTAACAGGCTAGTCCTCCGATGCTTCCCGCTTTCGCCGGCTGATTTCGACCCTGATCCCTCGCTTGGCCATAGCTTCGCGGATCAACACCTCCAGCTGCGAATTGGTCGAACGCAATTCGGAGGCGGCCAAACGTTCGACCGCCTCCATCAGTTCGGGCGGCACCCGGAGCAGAAAGGACTTCTTGCCGGGCGACGCCATCAGCCGTACAGCGTGCCCGTATTGACAACCGGCTGGGCTTCACGGTCGGCGCACAGGACGACCAGCAGGTTCGACACCATGGCCGCCTTGCGCTCCTCGTCGAGATCGACGACGCCGCGGCTCGACAACTGCTCCAGGGCTTGCTCGACCATGCCGACAGCGCCGGCGACGATCTTCTGACGGGCAGCGATGACGGCCTCGGCCTGTTGGCGCTTCAGCATCGAACCGGCGATTTCCGGCGCATAGGCCAGGTGCATCAGGTGGGTTTCGTCTATGGCGACGCCCGCCACATCGACGCGCGCCTGCAGGTCGCGTTTAAGCCGTGCACCGACGATTTCGGCGTCGTCGCGTAAGGTCGGCTCACCCTCCTCGCCATGATCATAGGCGTATTGCCGCGCCGTTTCGCGCAGGGCCGTTTCAATCTGAATATTGACGAAGGCGGTGTAGTCGTCGACGTCGAACAGGGCGCGCGCCGAATCCTGTACCCGCCAGACGACGTTGGCCGCGATTTCGATCGGGTTGCCGCGCTGGTCGTTGACCTTCAAGGCTTCGCTGGTGACGTTGCGGACGCGCAACGAGACCTTCTTGCGTTCATACCAGAACGGCACCCAGCGCAGGCCGGTCGTGCGGTCGGTCCCCTTGTAATTGCCGAACAGGATGATGGCGACGGCCTGGTTGGGCTGGATGGCATAAAAGCCGCACAGGATAAGCAGGGTGGAAATCGCCATCACAAGGGTGACCGGGATGCCGAGTTTGCCCCACATGACAGGTGCGGCAACAGCCATCGCGATGGTGACCAGCGGCATGAGCAGCCAAAAGCCGCCGCCGCTTCCGACATCCCCGACCTCCTGCGTCCGGTTGATGGTCTTTTCGTTCAAAGCAAGCTCTCCCATGTCAGACGTCCATTTCCTTCACCACGTAGCCCTTGCCCATCATCTTGGGGCGAATGCTCAGAATGCGGTGCTGTTTCTGGCGGCGAAGCAGAATGTTCTGCGTGATGTATCCGCTTTGATCGCTTGAGCTGGAATAGTTGACGATCTCCCAGCCCTGCGCCACCAGCGCGCTCAAAGGTTTATTTTCTTCCATGGCTCAGCCCTCCGAAATTATATCAAAGTGATATCACTTTTGACGCGGACGTCAATAGATTTGATGTGTCTTGTTGCGAGGCGTCCATAACGGTGTCATGCTGCCCTTGCCGCACCCGACGCGGCAGACAACATGTTTCTAATTCAGGAAAGGAAACATCCCATGGGCGCAAGGCTCAGTGGCGGGGGCGCAAGCCGCTATACCGTCGCGCAAAACTCCGAAATCAACGTCACGCCGTTCGTCGACATCATGCTGGTGCTCTTGATCATCTTCATGGTGTCGATTCCGACGGCAACGACCGCGATCAAGATTGACATGCCGCCGGCGAGCGGCGGACAGCCGGGCAAGGATCCGGTCTTCATCTCCGTCATGGGGCCAGGCGAAATCTATATCGCCGGTCAGAAGACGTCGCTCGCGACGATGGACGCCGATCTGCGCGCCGCCCTGCGGTCGCAGAATCCGCACGACGAACGCGTCCTGGTCCGCGGCGACAAGGATATCGAATATCAGGACTTTCTCAGCGTCCTGAATTCGCTCAAGACTTCTGGCTACACCCGAGTGGCCCTGATCAACGAAGATACCGAATAAACTTTTGTCTGTTTTGTCGCGATATTTAGGCGAAAACCGCTGACACTTTTCGCCATATCGCTCAGGAAACCGCCGCTTATGAACCGGACGCCTTGGCAGGCGTCCGGTTTTTGCTTATCAGGCAGCGATGAGCGAACCCGAATACGATATCGATGATGCCGACGACGCCGAGGACAATGGCGAATGGCTGTCGGCCGAAGTGTCTGCAGAAGACGCCGGTGACCGGCTGGACCGCGTCCTGACCCCGTATTTCCCCGAGTTGTCGCGTGCCCGGCTCCAGGCCCTGATTGCCGAGGGCCGCCTGCTGTTCGGGGACGCGGTCGTGGCCGACGGCAAGCACAAGGCCAGGGCAGGCGCCTACAGCCTGTTTGTCCCCGCCCCCGTTGATGCCGTACCTCAGGCGCAGGATATTCCGCTCGATATCCTCTATGAAGACGCCCACCTTATCGTCATTAACAAGGCCGCCGGCATGGCGGTCCATCCCGGCGCGGGCATCCCCGACGGCACATTGGTCAACGCCCTGCTGCATCACTGCGGCGACAGTCTGGCCGGCATTGGCGGCGTGCTGCGCCCAGGCATCGTCCATCGTCTCGACAAGGACACGTCCGGCGTGCTGGTCGCTGCCAAATCCGACGCGGCCCATCGCGGATTGTCAGCCTTGTTCGCCCGCCACGATATTGATCGCGAATATCGGACCGTGGTGCGCGGCACGCCGCGCAAGGTCGAAGACACGATCACGACGCGCATCGGCCGCTCCAACGGCGACCGCAAGAAGATGGCTGTCCTGCGCGGTACCGGCGGCCGCGAAGCCGTCACACACTATGAGGTCCTGGAAATCTACGGTCACGGCAAGCCGGTCGCGTCGCTGATCAAGTGCCGGCTGGAAACCGGCCGCACCCATCAAATCCGCGTCCACATGGCGCATATCGGCTGCCCGTGTCTCGGCGATCCGGTCTATGGCTCCGGCGCCCCTGCCCGCGACATCCAGGCCCTCCTTTCGGATATCGGTTTCGACCGCCAGGCGCTGCATGCGGCGGTCCTGGGCTTTGTTCACCCGGTTACCGGCGAAAAGCTCAAATTCAAGGCGGGTTTGCCGGAAGACATGCAGGCTCTGGTCGACATATTGCGGACAGACTTCTGATTTATAAGGTGGCAATGCCAAAGCCGCACACGCGGCCGACATTATTGTGCGCCGCACTCACTCAACTGTGATCCTGCACCGGTTGCAAGCGCGGACGACTAGCAGGCACAATGGCCGCCCCCTGTCGAGGGCATCATTTGATGCGAACTCGCAAAAAAAAAGTGCAAGTTCGAAGGAAATCGGTGTTTACCCCTCTTTTATTTTAAAAATGCGTACCCACATCGAGTGCTGTTGCCGGCCATGAGCATGGTCGCCTCCTGCGCTCCCCCGCAGTCGAAGGCACCAGCTCATGACCGACACGTCTCCTTTTTCCGATCACCCTGGGCAGGGTGAACCGGAATCCCGACAAGAAAGCGAAACGCAGATGAGCACGTCTTTGGCTGTAAGCAACTTTTCGTCCGCAAATATGCCGGCCCTGTCGCCGGACGGCGGGCTGAACCGCTATCTGTCGGAAATCCGCAAGTTCCCGATGCTGGCCAAGGACGAGGAATTCATGCTGGCCAAGAGCTGGCAGGAACACCAAGACCCCAAGGCGGCGCATAAGCTGGTAACGTCACATCTGCGTCTGGTCGCCAAGATCGCCATGGGCTATCGCGGCTACGGCCTGCCGGTCGGTGAAGTCATATCCGAAGGCAATGTCGGCCTGATGCAGGCGGTCAAGAAATTCGATCCGGACCGCGGCTTCCGCCTGGCCACCTATGCCATGTGGTGGAT
>CBIHPL010000273.1:0-5326 GCA_966212005.1 uncultured Asticcacaulis sp. | reverse complement strand
CGGCGTGCGATCGGTGACGGCCGCCCATCAGGCCCAGGCGGCCGGCGTCGATGTCCACGAACACATGGCCGGCGGCATCAAGGCATGGATGGCCGCAGGACTGCCGGTCCAGTCGTAACCCTTGGCAGGCACTCCGGCTTGCGCCATGATGGAAAAAAATCGTGGAGATACGGCGTGCGTTCATTGCTTGCAGCCCTAAGCGCCGCGGCGCTGCTGATCGCCGCGCCGACTATGGCCGCCGACATCGCGTTCTGGGACACGCCGCGCCATGGCGGCAACAGCTTCAATGAAAAGGCGCCGGACGAAGCCTATTTCCGCGCACTCCGGGCGACGGGCGCCACCTGGGTCCGCCTGACCTTCTCGAAATGGAAGGGCGAAGGCCGCGACTTCCTGATCGGCGATGCCGATGACTATAAAGGCATTCCTGCCTCAGATCTGGCTCTGCTCAAAAAGACGATGGACGCCGCCCACGCCGCCGGCATCAAGGTCGTCATCGTGCCTTTATCGTTACCCGGCGACCGCTGGGTCCAGCACAACGGTAATATTCAGGACGACCGGCTGTGGAAGGACCGCAAATATTGGGACCAGTCGGCGGCCTTCTGGCGCGACCTGGCCGCTGCCGTGAAGGCCCATCCGGCGCTGGCGGGCTATAATCTGCTCAACGAACCGACCCCGGAAAAGGGTATGGGACTGGACGAACACGCGGCCCCAGAGGTGCGCGTCGCCTGGTATGCCAGGCACAGGGGCACGACCCACGACCTGCCGGCGCTGTACGACCACGTGATCAGAGCCATTCGCGAGGTCGACGGCGCAACACCGGTCATGGTCGACGGCGGCTGGTACGCCAATGCATGGAGCTTCAGCTACTGGAGGCCGTTGAGCGACGACAAGGTGCTCTATGCCTTTCATATGTACGAGCCATGGAACATCACCAGCAGCCCGCAGATCAAGCGCAGGCCACAACTGCCCTACCCGGGATCGAAGGTCGAATGGGGCGGTGAAAGCCGGATCTTCGACAAGGCGGCGATGCGGGACTTTCTTGGCGTACCGTTCGCCTGGGCAAAGGCAAACGGTGTCCCTGCCAATCGCGTGGTCGCCGGAGAATTCGGCTGCGTACGGGTGTGGACCGACTGCGGCGCTTATCTGGGCGACGTTATGGACACGCTGAACAGCCATGGCGCGCACTGGGCCTTCTACAGCTTCCGTGAAGATGTCTGGGAAGCCATGGATTACGAAATCCCGCCCGCCTTCCCGGCCGGTCAGGTCTATTACCTGCGCGAACAGGGCAAGGACGACAAGGTGCCGGTGGACGGCCCGCTGATGGCGATTATAAAAACCAGGATGGGGAAATAGATCACCGGCGTGTCGCGGCGAAAATCAGGCCGCAAATGGCCAGAGCTTCTTAAGGCCCTGGCCGGTGCTTCTACTGCTGCGGCTTGATTTGCAAAAAGCGCAGCGCCTCATCAATCGGGATAAAAAAGTTAATTCCGACATTCGCGCCGGACACACTTAAGCCCGACACGGTCAGCGCAACGACATTGCCATTGTTATCGATCAAAGGCCCGCCGCTATTACCCGGGTTAACCGCGACATCACTCTGAATATACCTGAATCCGTCAACGATCCGGTCGCTTGATACTATTCCGGCGGTCACAGTGCCTTGCAGCTCTTCCATGTATGGAGCACCGATGGCGCGTACGGAACTTCCCAGTTCCACCTTGTCTTGACGCAGGGATAAAGGCGCTCTTTGCCGGCTCTCTGATTTAACCAGGGCGACATCTCTTGCACGATCGACGCGGACGACCTCTCCTACTGTCTCCAGCTTGTCGCTCCACCGGACGCGAACGATCTTGGCCTGTCCAACAACATGGGCGTTGGTCAGGAACAATCCGTCATCAGAAATCAGGAAGCCGGATCCATGACCGTCGCCTGAGCCGATACTCACTACCGAACCGGAAATATCGTCGATCTTCGCAGCGGCGGAAACCGCATTCCGTGTCTTTATCTGAAGTGCCGGATAGTCATTGGGCCGCCGCAGTTCATTTGCCTTGATGGTCGATCCAATAAAGATATCCCTAAATTCTTTCTTGTTAATCAGCTGCTTGACGTTTTCAGAGAACGCAATGTCAAACAAGACGTTCGCCCCGCCTCCTGCGGATTCCTTGCGCAGAGCCCCCCCTCTGGTCGTAATCTGCGCAACTACGGTCTTATTGATTCGCGAGTAAATCTGCCACTCGACCTCGAAGATGACTTCGCCATTTACAGTGTCGTAGTCACCAAATCCCGCCATTTTATAACACAATCTGGCTGAAGCAGATTTAAGCGCGCCGGCAACCAGATATTCCGCCTGGCTGTTATCTTCCCGTTCGAACAGGAGATTGGGATTGCCCGTGGCCGCAAACCCCGCCTTCTGGATTTCTTCAAAGAAGACTTCGTCGAGCTCGCCGGTATCAACCTGGGACTGCCCACCACGCCACGTCATGTTTCCGGCTGGCAGACACATGACACCGATTTGTACCTGTCCCCAGGTCTGACCGCGATTCAACCGTGCGATTAACTTGGTGAAACTCAGAGGCCGGGTTTCCGTGCCTGGTGGCAGCGGCTCAACCTCTTCGGCGGGCGGTACGGTGAGTTTGGCCGCAAGCGCCGGAGACGCAAGCGTCACCAGGCTAAGTACAGATACTGCCAGTAGTTTAAACAAACGCATTTACGCCCCCTATTCAGCCGGTCTTCTTGTAATCTACTCTCCCGTGATTTGGCAATATTTTCCGAAACGGAATGGCAAACGCTTCGCCACGACAGCCCGAAGTCGCCTCCGGACTACCTGCCCCAAGACCTGGCGCGACCTCTCGCCTACAACTTCAGGAACCAGCGCCTGCGGTAGAGCGGCCACAAAATGAGGCCGATGACCAGCACCAGTATGACCGAATAGGCCAGAGACGCTATGCGCGCATCAGGGATCATCGCCCCAAGTTGCAACGCTGCGGCGTCATGCGAGCTGAGCGGCGTTGCGTCTGATCGCATGAGCATCGGCCGCTGTAATACCGCGTCGAACAGGCAAATCAGCACGAAGGCCAGGGTGGCATTGGCGCCGAAAACCTTGGCAAAGGCCGCGAATTTTCCGGCTTTCAGGACATCGGCGATCACGGCCAGCAGAACGAAGACGATGATGCTGAAGCCCGCGGACACCAGGGCAAAGCTTGGCGTCCAGATCTTCTTGATACCCGGAGTCTGTCCATTCATGGCCAATCCCGTCAATACCAGGAACAGGCCAAACAAGGTCAGGGCAATCAGACTGCCCTTCACGCCGTGACGGCGGACATAGATGGCCACCGCGACACCCAGCAGGACATTGACCAGGGCGCCGAGTGTCGAAACCAGCCCTTCCGGATCGTAGGTCACCACCCCGTCGCTCAGGCCCCAGTCCCACATATAGGCGGGCGTAAAGACAGCGCGATCGACAACCGCCGGCAGCGATCTGACCGGGTCAAAACAGGCGCCAGGGCAATCCGGCCCGCTCCACAGGCTGAGCAATGCGGCATATCCGGCGACGATGGCGGCGATCGCGCCAATGAGCGGCCAGCCGGGAACGGTGAAATCATGATCGCTCTTGCGACCGATCGCCAGACACAGCCCGCCTGCCAGGGCGTAACATAGTCCGATGCGTTGCAGGATGCCCGGCAGACGGAAGCCTGAAGGATCCGGATCGGCGATGAAGTTCAGGGCAACGCCGAGGACAATGAGCGCTGCTGCACGCCACAGGACATGCCCGAACAATTGCAGCTTTGTCTGACGGGTTGACCGCGATGCAAACGACATCGGCAAGGCCACGCCGACGCAGAACAGAAATCCCGGAAAGATCATGTCGGCCAGCACAAGCCCCTGCCAGTCGGCATGGTTCAGCACCGGAAAGCGATGGCCCCAGTCGCCGGCATAGGCCACCAGGATCATACCGATGACGCACAGGCCGCGCAGGATATCGAGCGCCTCCAGCCGGTTTGCCGGCGCCGCCGCTACCTTTGCCGGCTTTGGCTTTGGCCGTTTCTTGAACGCGATGATCTCCGCCGACATGCCGCCCCCTTTGGTTATTGCCGTCAGCCTAGCCGCAAAATCGCGGAAATCCAAGCGCGGCAACCGTGTCAGGCCAACCTTACATTTTTTCCGATGTAAGGTTGACATTACATCCAGCCTTATGTAAGGTCAGCCTTACATCGATGGCACCCCACATTTCTCTTTTACAAAGCAGCCAAGCAATGATCCCGCAGTCCGTCAACACCCGCTACACCTTGGGAATCATGGGTTTCATGACGCTCTATGTCGGCGCCCTGTTCCTGTCGATCCTGACGATCAAGGCCCAGAATCCCGCCGGTCCCCTGCTCTATGCACTGGCCGTCCTTCCGGCCCTGCCGGTCGGCGGCACCATCTGGGTCTTTTTGCGCTATATCGACAAGGTCGATGAATATGTCCGCTCCGTCGTCACCAAGCGCTTCATCCTGGCAACCGGTCTGACGCTGTTCGTATGCACCGCCTGGGGTTTCCTGGAGAACAATGCCGGCGCCCACGAATTTTCGCTCTATCTCGTCTACCCGCTGTGGTGGGGCCTGTTCGGCCTGTCGAGCCTGATTTACAGGAACGCGCAATGAAGCAGTATCTCCGCGAATTCCGCACCGAGAAAGGCCTGACCCAGGCCGATCTCGCAAGCCAGCTGGGGGTGTCGCGGCAAGCCGTCATCGCCCTCGAAACCGACAAGCATATCCCCTCGCTCGACCTGGCCTACAAGATCTCGGCCGTCTTCGACCGTCCCGTCGAGGAAATTTTCGAGAACCCCTACCGGCTGAAACAGGCCGGCTGATCCCCGCTTAGAACCTGAACCTTTCCCAACGCAGCCCGGCGGCGCGTGACCGCTGCCGCCTTAACCAAACACAGGAGAATCCACAATGTCCCAGCCGCGCAAAAAAGGCATGCCTCTCGGCGTCATGTTCGCCATCGGTGTGGCCATTGCCGTCGCCATCGGCGTCGGCCAGGCCAAGGCCGAAACGGTCCGCTTTCCCAGCGACGCCGAAGCCCGCTTCAGCGTCACGGTCACGGGCTCAGGCCCCGACGTCATCCTCATCCCCGGCCTCGGCAATTCCCGCGACGTCTGGAACACTACGGTCGATCGCCTGAAGGGCCAGTACCGCCTGCACGTCCTCAACATTGCCGGTTTTGCCGGTGAACCGGCAGGCGCCAATGCGACAGGCGAAGTCATTGCGCCATCCGTTGAAGCGCTCGACGCCTACATCAAGGCAAAGCGGCTGAACAAGCCGGTGATCGTCGGCCACTCCAT
>CBIHPL010000272.1:0-5345 GCA_966212005.1 uncultured Asticcacaulis sp. | reverse complement strand
TCGCCGAGATAGGGGGACAGGCCCTGCATTCCGCCCGTCGAGCGGATGAGCGCGTTGCGCGCCTGCACGTAACCCGAAGTCACGGCCATGGCGGTTGCGTCGTCCAGCAGATTGCAGCGCGCATTGGCTTCGGCCAGGAAGTAGCGCTTGACGGCGGTGGTGGTCGTGTCGTCGGATCCGGCGCCGGCGGGCAGGGCGCAGAGGATTGCTGCGACCACGAGTGCGCCGACCCTTATACCCCGCAACCGTTCCATATGTGCCTTCTGCCCTGAACTGATAAGAGGGTTATAAAGGAACAGGGTTGAGAGGCCGTGAGCAGACAGGGTTAAGGCTGAATGAATGTGCCGCCGCGAAAGGAACTGGCGCCGAACACGCAGGCCAGACGGTTTGTTGACACACCTTCCCCGGCCGCTACTTTGTCGGCTCAAGCGAATCCGGGACGTGGAAAATGGAGCCGACGCAGACTTTCGAACTGGTCATCGCGATGCTGCTGGCGATCATCGCGCTGCACTATGTCGCGCACAGGCTGAAGTTGCCGCCGGCCGTGGCGCTTCTGACCGGGGGCGCCTTGCTGGCCTTCACCCCGGGGCTGCCGGTCATCAACCTCAATCCCGAACTGGTCCTGGTCATTTTTCTGCCGCCGCTTCTGATGGACGGCGCCTGGTTCATCGCCATTTCCCAACTCAAACGTCATATGATCGGCATCATATCCCTGTCGGTCGGCGCGGTGATTTTTACGACCTTGGTCGTGGCGGTGGTGACGCATGCGCTTGTGCCCTCCCTTCCGTGGGCGGCGTGCGCGGCACTGGGCGCCATTGTTTCGCCGCCGGACGCGGTGTCGGCGCGTGCCATCCTGCAAACCGTGAAACTGCCGCGCCGCCTGTCGATCCTGCTCGAAGGCGAAAGCCTGCTCAACGACGCCACGGGACTGGTTCTCTTCCGTTTCGCCATCGCGGCGGGGGTGACCGGCGCCTTCAGTGCGGTCGACGCGGTCGGCAGCTTCGCCATGCTGGCCGTCGGCGGCGCGGTGGCCGGGGCGGTGATTGCGGCCGCCTGGGTGCTGCTGGTAAAGCGCCTCGGCGACGACTATCTGATGATCGCCGCGTCGATCCTGGCGCCGTGGGCGTCGTACCTGCTGGCGGAAATGTTCCACGTATCGGGCGTCATTGCCACGGTGGTGACCGGCCTGATCTGCGGCTGGTACCAGCACGTCGTCTTTACGGCGGCGGTGCGCATGCGCGGCACCTCATTCTGGCAAGTCATGATCTTCCTGATGGAAGCCGCCGTCTTCCTCCTGATCGGCTCCTCGTTGCGCGACGTCGTCGATCGCGCCGGCGGCTTTGCCGTCATTGTCGAGACCATGGCCGTGCCGGTACTGCTCATCATTCTGGCCTTGACCCTGGCCCGCTTTGCCTGGGTGTTTGGCGCGGATGCCATCACCTGGGCCGTGCAAAAACTGGGCGTCAGGCGCTACACGCCGATTGGCCCCAAATGCTCGACCGTGCTCAGCTGGGCAGGGATGCGCGGCGTCGTGACATTGGCCGTGGCGCTGAGCGTGCCGGCCAGTTTCCCCGGCCGCGACTTCATGCTGGTCGCGGCTTTCGCCGTTATTCTCGCTACGGTTCTGATCCAGGGCATGACGCTTGGGGGCGTGATCCGGTGGGCCAGGCTGAGCGAAGGCGACGCCCCGCGCCTGACCATGAGCCAGGCCGAAGCGTCGATGGCGCAGGTCCAGGTGAAGATCATCGAAGCGCGTGCCTATGACGATGAAGGTACGCTGATCCATCCGCGCCTCCTCGAACGCTATCAGCGCAAGGCGACAATGTCGCAAAAGTATGCGGCTGAGGAAGAGGCGCATCGGCCGATGCTGCACGCGCATTTCGACCTGGTCCTGGCGGCGGTGGCCGCGGGGCGGGCGGAACTGATCCGCCTGCATCGCGCCGGCGAAATTGACGACGAAACCCTGCACGAACTGGAGCGCGACCTCGACCTCGAGGAACTGAGCGCCCTGTCGGCGATGGCGTGACACATGCTGCTGTCCTCCGATATATGGGTAAGCGCCCTGACACGCCGGGTCGAACAGGCCGGGTCGTTCGCCTTCATAGCGCGCAAGGGGCACCCGCAGTTCGGCGCCGTGCTGGTCAAGGTGCTGAACCTGCGCACGCGCGACGCCTACGTCCTGCGGGAGGTCCAGACCGGTGAGGGGGACGAGGGGGGCACCAAGTGGATGCGGCCGGTCGAGACATTGAACGAGCCCGATATCGACGCCTGGATCGCACGCCAGGTCAAATACGATCCTGATCTCTGGGTGGTGGAAATCGAAGACGCCGAAGGCCGGCACCACCTGACCGAAGCCGTCATTTGACGCACGGGCGGGCAAACAAGGTCAACGCCGGTTAACTGTCTTCCTTGACGGAATCCACAACCCTTTGTGTCAGTGTGGCGTCCTGTTCACGCTTTCAGGGTGCCTGCTTTGTACTTCCTACTCAACGACCACATCTTCGACATCGACGCCACCCGCATGATCCAGCCCCTGGATGCCGAACGTTTTCAGGCACTCAGCCCGGAATATATCGCGTTGCTGGGCCGTGAGATGTTCGCCGAAGATCCGCAGGTCCATAAGCGCAACCCTGAACGGGCCCGCAGGCTGGCACTGCTGATTCATCTCAAAATGCCACGCATCAACGCCGCCCAGTTCTTCGTCATGCAGGCGGACGGCAATCCGAACAGCGTGGACGCCGACTTCAAGTCGATCAATCCCGACGACGTCGGCGCACTGTACCAGCAACAGATGGCGGGTATGCTGAGCGCCTCCAAGGTCGATCAGGAAGTCTGGCACCGCATGGCGGCGTGACGCTTAACCTGGCGATCCGAACCAGGTCGTCATTGCGTCGCCAAGGCCATCCTGCGTTCTGTTGCCGGCCCACGCCACATATCCGTCAGGCCGCACGAGCACCGCGGCCGGGCCGGTGATCAGGCCCAGCGCCGGCAACTCCCATGGACCGTCGTACGTGGCGTCGATCCACGTCACGCGCTCCGACCATGGCGTGATGTCGAAATCCCCCGAGGCGCCAAGGTTCAGAAGTACCGGCCGCGCACATTTCAGGTAAGTAAAGACCCGCACCGGGCCGTCCGGCGTGACGAGCTCCAGGTCGGGCATGCGGTGGCCGACCAGCGGATGCGCTCCGCCCAGGTCGTAACGGATACTTAGTCCCGACATTTCGGCGGCGACCTGTTTGCGAAGTGCGTCCATGCCGAGCCATTCGGTAACAACGTCGCGCAGGGCGTCCGTCCGGTCGTCGGTCCGTTGCAGGGCAACCTGCGCCATCGTCGTGCGCAGCACGCGCGCCGCAACCGGATGCCGCTCGGCATGATAGGTGTCCAGCAGGCTTTCAGGTGAAATTCCCTTTACCACCTGCGCCAGCTTCCATCCGAGGTTCACCGCGTCCTGTACGCCCGTATTGAGCCCCTGACCACCCACTGGGGAGTGCACGTGCGCGGCATCTCCGGCCAGGAGAACACGGCCCTTGCGGTAGGTCTCCGCTTGGCGCGACATGTCGGTGAATCTGGAAATCCAGGTCAGGTCGTGAACCCCGTAATCCGTGCCGCAGGCCGCGATCAGGGCCTTGCGGAGATCTTCCAGCGTTAGCTCAGCCGTCGCGCCGGGCGCAGGTTCCGTCACCATGAAATTCACGGGGCCTTCGGTGGCGAAAACGACCTTGCCTTCGCGGATTTCATAGGCTTCGCGGCCAAAGGCGTGCATGCCAAGGGTGGTCCTGTGGACGCCCAGTGGCGGTTCTTCGGTCACTGCGGCCTCGGCCAGAATATTGCTGACGCTCGCCTCCCAGCCGGGAAACGCAATTCCGGCCGTTTTGCGGACCACGCTTCGCCCCCCGTCGCACCCGACGAGATAACTGGCGCGCTGCGATGTACCGTCGGACAACTCTATCGTAACGCCCGCGTCATCCTGCGTGAAAGAGGTGAGCTCACGGTCGCGATAGACCGGCACGGCCAGTTCACCGACCCATTCGGCGAGAAGGCGTTCGATATGTTTTTGCCTTAACGCCAGGCCGTAATTGTGGCGGGTCGGGAAATCGCCGATGTCGAGGCGCGTGACCGCAAAGCCCGTGACCTGCGCGATTTGCCCTTCCTTCAGGAAGCGATCCACGATGCCGCGTTGATCGAGCACCTCCAGGGTGCGGGCGCTCAGACCGCCCGCGCGCGACCCGACAAGTGTTTGATCAACGCGGCGTTCGATAATTGCCACGTCGATGCCGGTCAGGGCCAGTTCGCCTGCCAGCATCAGGCCGGTCGGCCCGCCACCGGCGATAAGGACGTCATGCTCAGCCATTTTTCATCTCCTGTCACAACAACGCGCCGTTAAACAAGTTGTTGTTATTTAAGGAAAAGAAATTGGTTGGGCAATTCTTGTAATTTACTGGTTCAACCCCAAATGAGAACTGTGGGCAGGCACAAGGTGTCAGTCGTCGCGCGCCACGATCTCTTCCAGTTTTTCCAGCTTTTGCCCCCAGCCTTGCAGGGCGCCGCCGAAAGCCTGTCTCTGATGAGGCCGGAAGCCCGCCTGTTCGACGCGCAGGTGCGTGCCGGCGCCTGTTGGCGTCAGCGTAAACGTCACGACGCTGTCGAGGCTGTAGGTGGGGTCGTCGTGGGCGAAGTTCCAGGTATAGGAAAGGCGTTTGCCGGGCTCAATCGCCAGGACTTCGCAATCGAGCACGCCGCCCCAGTCGCCGCGCAGGTTGAATTTGTGCCCGACGGCGGGTTGAAAGTCGTTCTTCATCAGCCATTCCTCCATCAGGTGCGGCTGGGTAAGGGCGCGCCACAACCTCTCCGGGGGATACGGGAATTCGACGGTGACGGTGCGGGTTTCGGTCATTTGCTTTTTGTCTTTGCGGCGGGTTTGGCGGCGTTGAGCGCGACGGCCGCGCGGATCAGCGCCTTGAAGGCATCGGCATTGATCGGTGCGTCCTGCCTGAAGTCGATGGCGCGGCGGGCATTGCCCTCCAGGCTGGAATTGAACAGGCCGGAGGGATCGTCCAGCGACGCGCCCTTGGGGAAGGTCGTCTTGACGGCGGCCTTATAGACTTCGCCGGTGCAGATGATGCCATCGTGCGACCAGACAGGAATGCCCCATTTCCATTCTTCGGCCACATCGGGATCGGCTTCATGGATCAGGGCACGCAGGCGGGCCTCGGCCTTGGCGACTTCGATGCGGACGTACGAACGGTCCGCCAGCTTCGGCGCACCGGTGATGGCGACGCGACCACCCGCCATGTTCGTGATTTCCGCGATGGCGGCGCGGGCTATGCCCAGGTTGACGACGGCCA
>CBIHPL010000271.1:0-5368 GCA_966212005.1 uncultured Asticcacaulis sp. | reverse complement strand
CGAGACGCCAATTATTACCGCGCCTTCGTCTCAGGACGAGGCTTTCTGACTGCATGTTTATTTATCTTGCCGAAAGCCGCGGATTGAGGGGACAAAAGTTCGCGTAACGCGGTTTCAGGCGTATAAAAACGCCATCAGGCGCGTGTTGCCTGTTTCAGACGTTCGACCATGGAGATCAGTCCATTCGTTCTCTGCGACGACAATGCTTCGTCCAGGCCGAGCCGATGAAGCGTGTCGCGGATCGAGAATTCCTGAATTTCCGAAGTGGGAAGGCCGTCGAGAAGGCGTACCAGGACTGCGATCAATCCCTTGACGATAAAGGCGTCTGATTCGCCGCGAAACCGCAGAATGCCCTGGGGTGCCGGATCCATGACCAGCCAGACCTGCGATGCGCAGCCAAGCACACGCGTCTCTTCCGTTTTCTCGGAAGCATTCAGCGGCGCCATATCCTTGCCCAGGTCGATGATGTAGCGGTAGCGCTCTTCCCAGTCATCGAACAGTTCGAACTCTTCGAGGAGCATGTTGAGGCGGGTCTGGAATTCAGACATGCATGAGGACTTTGAATTGGAAGCCACGGTAAGGCGCGCGGCCGGGGCCGTGCAGCGCTCCCTATATGCGTATCCTTACGCGGCCTTCAAGCGGAGAATGGCCCGCAGTGCCTGGCCTTCGTGCGTTTCAACGGTAAACGTCCCGCCCATGGCCTGGGCGTTGAGGCGGACGATGGCCCAGCCGAGACCAGCCCCCTGGCGTGTGCGGGCGGCTGTTGAACTGCCCTGCTCGAACGGCGCCATAAGGCGCTCGATATCGGCGGGGGCCGGAGCGTCTCCGCGGTTGAAAACGGAGATTTCGACCACGTCGCCTGAACGGACCGCGTCCAGTTCGATGCCTTCGCCCGCCGGTGTAAAGTCGATGGCGTTGTGCAGCAACTGGTCCAGGCAGGAGGAAAGGCCGCGGGGGTCGAATTGGGCCTCGAGATTTTCGTCCAGCAGGCGGATGTTCAGGTAGACTCCGCGCGCCGACGCCAGGCTGCGCACCTTGGCTACGCCGTCCTCGAAGGCCGCCAGTACGCTGTTCGGCTGGGGTTTGAGGTCGCCGCCGCCTTCCAGGCGGACGATTTCGATAAAGCTGTTGAACAGGGCCAGCAGTTTCTTGCCGCTGTCCTGGATGATGCCCGCATACTCGACGTAGTTCGGCGCGCCGAGCGGTCCGTAAAGCTGCTGGTGCAGGATTTCGGAAAAGCCGATGATCGAGTTCAGCGGTGTCCGCAGTTCATGGCTGACCATACGCAGGAAGGCGCGGCGGGCCGCATCGTCGTCGCCGGCGGCGAGAGGAGCGGATTGCCGCGCGGCGGTCGTGTCGTACGCCTGAAGCTTCTGCGGAGCAGTGGCCATATTGCCTGGACTCTGAAACAGGAGGCGGATTGCCTCATATGTCCTCCAGACTAACAGACGCGGTTTAATCTGCGGTTACCCGTCGGGGGCGTACGGGATTGCCGCCCGTTCCAGGGGGAACACCCAGGAGATGAATTGAGATGCGCCGGAATGGCGAGGTGCTAGGCTGGCGGGTGGCACGCTGTACTGGCACGAATCCTGAAAGCGGGGCCTGCGCATTGGCTGCGCGATCCTCGAAAGGAAACACGTTATGGCATCTCTGGTCCTGAATGGCGGCACGGGCTCCGACAGTCTTGTGGGAGATGTCGATAATGATACGCTGAACGGCGGCGCACGCTGGGATACGCTGGTGGGCGGCGACGGCGACGATGTGCTCGACGGCGGCCTGGACAACGACCAGATGTATGGCGGTGACGGCAACGACACCTATTATGTCGATCATGTCGGCGACCGCGTCCATGAAAATATCAACGAAGGCTTTGACACGGTCGTGGCCTCGATCAGCTGGGACCTGAACGCCCATGTCGAAGGCCTGTTCCTGACAGGGACGGCCGACCTGGCCGGTCGCGGCAACAGCCTGAACAATGTGATGGTGGGCAATGCCGGGGCCAACACACTGTGGGGTGGCAATGGCAATGACAGCTTCGGCGGTGGCGCCGGCGCCGACCGGCTTTTTGGAGAGGACGGTAACGACGTCATGGATGGCGGCGTCGATGCCGACCAGATGTATGGCGGCCGTGGCAACGACGTCTATTATGTCGACAATACCGCCGATCAGGTTGTGGAGAGCGCCGACGAAGGTTTCGACACCGTCCTGACCTATATCAGCTTGAAGGCTGCCGCCAATGTCGAAGCCGTCTTCCTGCTGGGCAAGGACGACAACTCTGCCTATGGCAATGCCCTGGCCAACCGGCTGACGGGGAATGCAGGCAACAACACCCTGTCGGGCGCCGACGGCCAGGACACGCTTCAGGGCATGGGCGGTGACGACAAGCTGGTGGGCGGCCTGGGGGCCGACGTCCTGGAAGGTGGAAACGGCAACGATTTCCTGGCGGGCAATGAAGGTTCCGACCTGCTCGAAGGCGGCGAAGGCGACGACGGACTGAACGGCGGAGAGCGCTGGGATTCCCTGTTCGGCGGCGAAGGCAACGACATTCTCGATGGCGGCGCCGACAACGACCAGATGACCGGCGGCACGGGCAACGATACCTATGTGGTCGACCACATCGGCGACCGGGTCTATGAAAATCTCGACGAAGGCATCGACACGGTCAAGTCGTCGATCGACTTTGCGCTAACGCCTCATGTCGAGCATCTGTATCTGACGGGCACGGCGGATATCAGCGGAACAGGCAATGGCCTGAACAACAATATCAACGGCAATGCCGGCAACAATGCGCTTTCCGGCGGGCTCGGCAAGGATACCCTGGTCGGCTGGGGCGGCAATGACCTGCTGGACGGCGGCAATGACCACGACAGCCTGTCGGGCGGCGACGGTAACGACACCCTGATCGGCGGCCATGGCCAGGACCGCATGCTGGGCGGGACCGGTGTTGACGATTTCGTCTTCTCATCGACGGCCGTCAACGGCCACGACCATGTGCTCGACTTCCATCATGCGATCGACCGGCTGGTCTTTACCGGCGCCGATTATGGCTTCGCAACCGGTCATGTTCTGACGGCGGCGGAATTTACGGTCGGCACGGCGGCCGTTGGAGCGGGCGCTCAGTTCATATGGAACGACGCCACCGACCGTCTCTATTGGGATGCCGACGGCAGTGGTGCCGGCGCGGCCTTCGAGATTGCCATCGTCAGTGGAACGACGGTTACCGCCAGCGATCTGTACTTCTCCTAGATGCCGTCGGCGTCTGCATGTCCTGTTCGATCTTCTCGGCCAGGGTGAGCAGGCGCGCCCACAGGCCGATGACTTCGCCGGCCGGCAAGCCGTGGGACTGGCGGAAATCTATCACCTTTTCAAGGGTAGCGGCCTGGAGCCTGACCTTGAAGGCCGTAGTCATTGCGTCTGCCATCGTCCATCTCCTTACTGAGACCCTGACGATAGCCACCTATCGGATGAGTGGCATGAGGACGATGTGACGCCTTACTGAAAAACGCTGTCGTCAACCGGCGCCGACAAGACGCAGGTCGTCGTGGGACGATCTTGGGTTGGCAATAGTGACCAGGCCGATCACTCCAACGCAGCAGACGAGAGATGACAAGAGGCCGATCAGCCAGCGCCGTTCGCCTCACGGACTGGTTTTGGATTGTAACGGAAGTTGAAAACGAAACGACGCGAAAACCTTTGAATTTTGCTGCGTCGCACCATATAGTGAGGGTGTTCGGCGCTTTCGCGCTGATTGCCCTTCCTGGGCGTTTCCTCCCTGTAAACTTTTAGCCGCGCTGGCTTAGCGCGGCTTTTTTTTGCCCGGGACGTGGCGATTGTCTGAGCGGCAACGGCAGGCCGTGCCGGGAGATGCGCCAATGTGCCCGATGGCCGCAGCGCCAGGCGCAGCAGGAGCCGTCTGGTCATCCGGTTCTAAATCACGTAGGCGACGTCGTCCGACAGGTGCATGGTAGCGCTGACGCCGGTGACGGACCAAGCGTTCACTTCTTCCCGGGCGTCCGTCTCGTCCTGCGATGCAATCCAGCGGACGGCGCTGTGGAAATCCGAGAAGTGACAGATGGCGCGACTGGGGACCGATGGGGATACCGACGGCACACGGGTCTCGTCGATCGGATTGCAACTGACGACCGCCAGTTTCGAGCGCGGCGTATTAGGCGGGACCATGGCATGCCAGCGGCGGCCCATCTCTTCGATATAATCGGCGGAAATCTGACCGTCGAAGCGTCGGAAGTCCATGATGCGATTGTAGGTCCATGGCTGGTCGATCCGCCCGTAGGCTTCGAACAGGCGATCGACAAACTCCGCGCTGGGCATAAGGCCGATAACGCGCACTGTCAGTACGCGCCGTTCGTGATCAACAAAGACTTTGAAACGATAAGGTTCCATGTGTCCGGGTTAAAGGCCTCGAAGGTGTCTCAGGTAACGAGTGTTATGCCACATTGCGATTAAGAGCCTCCTAAGGGGCAAGGTAAACACGGGCCATTTGTACCATTTATCCCCGTCTTTCCTGATCGCGCTCTTAACTGCATCGTGCCCTTATTTTATGCCCGTAATAATGCCCGCATCCAAATGGATACCGATCCCGGCCGTCCGCGGCGAGAAATGCTTGCGGCAGCCCGACCTTATTTCCCGGGCAGTATCAAGGAGGTCATCATGCCGCACACCGGTATCGATCAGCACGCGGCGGATATCGTTCGTCGTCTGAAGGACGGCGAGCTTGCCCTGGATGAGGCGCGCGCCCAATTGCGGCAGACACTGTCGCTGGACGCGACGCCCGTGGCGGAAGCGTTGTCGGACAACGCTCTGGCTGCCGTGTGTGCCCGCAACATTACCGAAGGCGAAGCCGTGGACGATATCGTCACCGCAATTGCATTATGTGACGCCGTCTAGACAGGCGCGGTCGGCGTCCGTACGGCTGGAGGCGGCCGGTCAAAGGGCCGTGCGGGGGCGGAGTTGCGCAAGGGTGCGCCATACCAGGCCAGACGCGCAGGCTTCAATGCCGCGTAACTGTCCTGCGGTTCGAGAACGTGCACGCTCATTACCGATTGTCTCGTGAGTTGGATGTGTGGCGGTTAGGGTTAACGGACATGGTGGTTTTTTTACGAATAAAATTCGCGGACGTCGTATTTTACGATGCCACGGTCCTGCATTAACGCAAGTCACAGACCCGTGTGCCGACAGTAAAAGGTGCTCAGCCTTTGACATTTGCGGCCCCAAGCTTTACCTCCGCCGCCATGTCAAAGACCCCCGCCACCGAAGCGCCCCGCCGTCGCACCTTCGCCATCATCTCGCACCCGGACGCCGGTAAGACGACGCTGACCGAACACCTGCTGCTGGCCGGCGGATCGATCCG
>CBIHPL010000270.1:0-5376 GCA_966212005.1 uncultured Asticcacaulis sp. | reverse complement strand
CGCTTGGGGTCATTCCCCAACTGCTCGACATCGTCCTGGTTGACGCCGACATTGCCGACATGCGGGAAGGTAAAGGCGACGATCTGCTCCATGTAGGACGGATCGGTCAGGATTTCCTGGTAGCCAGTCATGGCGGTGTTGAAGCAAACCTCGCCCAGCGCTTCGCCGGTGGCACCGCAACCCAGGCCCTGATAGACCGTGCCGTCGGCCAGGACGAGCACTCCGGTGCAGCCGGGCAGCAGGTCGGTTGGAGCTTGGTCGGTCATGGGCAGGGACTCACTTTATATAGGGGCGGGCAAACGGCCGCACACATAGGGGCGGCGGCCCCCAAGGTCAATTGTTAACAGGAAAAGTTTTTGTTTCGAAATGTTGGCCTACGTCATCGCCAGCACTTCATCCGCCAGGGTCTGCCAGGCCTGCTGGTTCCAGAAGATGCGCGCCTGCCCGGAGGGTGAGGTCAGGACGCAGATGCGTGTTCGGCCAATAGTCTCGTCCTGGAAGCCGAGCGGGACCGATCCGGTCGGACGACCAAGAAATGTAGCGGCACCCGTCTTGCTGGTAAAGGCCAGTATGCGGGGCTGGAACTTCAGGATCTTTTGCCGCAGGGCTTCGGCGTCGAGGGCGCCTGGCGGCAGTTCATTGTCGTTCCCGAAATGCGCCTTGCACAGGTCGGTCAGACCGATGCCGTATTGCAGCAAAGTGACGTAGTCCTCCGGCCGGACCCGTTCCGGCGTCAGGCCGGTATTGTGCAATGTGCGCCAGAAAAAGTTGCCCGGATTGGCGTAATAGGCTTTTCGCTCCGCCGACACACGGCCCAGCGCCGTGCCGCAGAACACGACCTTCAGTCCCGGCACCAGCACATCGGGAACGCAGTGTTCATCGGGCAGGGGGCCGAATTTATCAAGACGGGCTTCGGGCATGCTACGCACTCTGGACTGACACTTTGCGTCAGATAGGAAGTCCATGCATGATTTTAAACTGTCAGCCTACGGTGACGGCGGTGCCCGAGCAGCTGACCATCAGCATATTGCCCTGGCCGACCGTCGAATAATCGATGTCGACGCCCACAATGGCATTGGCGCCGCGTTTCTGCGCCTCCATTTCCATCTCGCGCAGGGCGGCATCGCGCGCTTCACGCAGGACTTCCTCATAGGCCTTGGACCTGCCGCCGACGATGTCGCGTACGCCGGCGAAAAAGTCACGGAAAATGTTGGCGCCAAGGATGGCTTCGCCGGTGACGACGCCGAGATAGGCGGTGATCTTGCTGCCTTCGATGGAGTTGGTCGTGGTTACCTTCATGGCGCTTACCTCGCTTTTTGGGGGCCGCCCCAGGCTTTGACGATCTCTTCGCCGCGGCGGGTCAGGGTCACCTTGCCATAGTCCTGCGACATGTCCAGCACGCGTGTCGCCCCGCCATTGCCCTTCCAGCTCCAGGCCAGCCAGCCGACGCCTTGCGCTTCCGCCGACTGCATCAGGTAGAGGTGATCGACCGTATGGCCGTCTTCGTTCAGTTCGCGGTCGCCGAATTCACCCAGCATGAAGGGCAGGCCGGTCGCCTTCAGCGCGGCGATATTGTCGTCGATCCGGCCCGGGCTGTTCCACAGGTGATGATAGGCGTGAACCGAGACGATCAGGTTCTTCAGCGGGTCGGCGGCAACGAATGCCTTGCCGCGTCCCTCGGTGAAGCTCGCGGTTGCCTGGCCGCAGTCGGCGGCATCTATCACGATCGGCGCGCGGAAGCCCTCGGCGCGGAAAGCCCTGATCAGGTCCGTATAGGTCGCCGTGTAATCCTTGAAGCCGTCCTTGGACGTGCCCCACTCGTTGGCGATGTTGAGCATGATCCAGGGCTGGTATTTCGGTTCCTTCAGTACCTTGGCCCAGCGTTTCAGCCACAGGGTTTCGGCGTCACGACGCAGAAGAGTGCTGTCGGATGCGCACGTGATGTCCTTTTCCCAGTAAAAGACCATGACCGGAATCTTGTGCTTCATCGCCTTATCGAGCGCGCTGCGCAGTTGTTTCGCGGTGGTGCTCCGGCGCAGTTGCAGCCGGATCATATTGGCGCCCGTGCTTTCGATGGCTGCAATTGCGGGCAGGGCGCGATCGGGGTGATCGCCATACTGCAGGTTGACGCCGCGCGCGATGAATTCGCTGCCGTCGGGCGCATGAATCCGGCCGTTCTGCGTCGTGAAAACCGGCTCGGCGCTTTTGGGCGCAGCTGCCGCCGGGCTTGACAGTAGGACGGCGAGAGCAGCCAGCGTCAAAATCAGTTTCATATTCTTCTCCCTGTCCCCATTTTCGTTAGCAGATTACCCAATAATGAAAAACGATTTAATTAATCGTGACGAGAACATTTCGCGAATCGGCAACGACCGACTATATTAAGCACCGTGCGTTTTGATGATCACTTCCTCGATGAGTTAAAGACCCGCCTGCGTCCGTCCGACGTCATAGGCAAGAGCGTAAAGCTGCGCCGCAATGGCAAGGAATGGGTCGGCCTGTCGCCTTTCACCAAGGAAAAGACGCCATCCTTCTATGTCAACGACCAGAAGGGCCAGTTCTTCGACTTCTCTTCCGGCAAGAATGGCGACATCATTTCCTTTCTGCAGGAAACCGAGCGCCTGAGCTTCAACGAGGCGGTCGAGAAGCTGGCGGCCGAAGCCGGCATGGCGTTACCGGCCGTGACGCCCCAGGCCGTCGCTGCCGAACAGAAGCGCCGCGGTTTGAGCGACTGGATGGAACTGGCGCAGAAGTGGTTCGTCGCCCGGCTTCAGGACAAGACGCCGGCGGCGCAAGCCGCGCGCGATTATCTGAAAAAACGCGGCCTGTCCGATGAGGATGTCGTGACCTTCGGGCTTGGCTATTCGCCGCGCGATCACCAGGCGTTGAAGGATGCGCTTGTCCAGAAGGGCGCCAAGGTCTCCGAACTGGTTGAATGCGGCCTTCTCATTGAGGTCGACGGCAAGGCGCCCTACGACCGCTTCCGCGACCGGCTGATGTTCCCGATCGAGGACCAGCGCGGCCACGTCGTCAGCTTTGGCGGCCGGGCGCTCAATCCGGATGAAAAGGCCAAGTACCTCAACGGTCCCGAAACGCCTCTCTTCCACAAGGGCAGCATGTTGTTCGGCCTGCCCAAGGCGCTGAAGCTCCTGGGTGCCGAAGAGACGCACGAGGAACTGGTTGTGGTCGAAGGCTATATGGACGCCATCGCCTGCCAGCGCGCCAGGATCGCGGCTGTGGCGCCTTTGGGCACGGCCCTGACCGAGGAGCAGATCGATATCCTGTGGCGCCGCCATCCGGAGCCGACCCTTTGCTTCGACGGCGACAAGGCCGGCCTGCGCGCCGCCTATCGCGCTTTGGATCGCGCCCTGCCCAAGCTCAAGCCCGGCAAATCGTTCAAGGTCTGCTTCCTGGAAGGCGGCAAGGACCCCGACGAAATCCTGCGCGAGAAGGGCGCCCTGGTCCTGCGCGACCAGATCGGCCACACCAAGCCGTTCGTCGACGTGCTGTTCACCCGCGAGGCCGAAGCCGAGCCGCTCGACACGCCGGAACGCAAGGCTGGTCTCAAGAAACGCCTGCGCGCGCTTGCCCAGACGATCGAAGACAAGGATCTCGCCGACACCTATCGCCGTGACCTGCTGGCGCGCTTCGACGACATGTTCGCGCCCAAGCGCAACGACGCGCCCTATCCGGAATACCGGCCTGACTTCCGTCCCGGGCAGGGTGGGCCGCGCGCCAGATACGGCAAACCTCTGCCACCGCCGACGACGCCCGAAGGGGTCGCGGCCGCGCGAAACCTGTCTACCGCGCTCGATCCGGTGTCGGCGGCGCTGGCGCAAGGGCTGATCGACAATCCCGACTGGATGCATGACCAGGTCGAAGGCCTGGAGGCCTATGGCCTGGGCGATCCGGCGCTCGAGGGGCTGGCGCGCAATCTCGTGGCATTAACTTTTCGCTACGAAGGACTTGACAGAGAGAATCTGACTCGCCATTTGCACAAGCAAGGACTTGGCGCATTGCTGAGCGAGATCCAAAAGGCGGCCATAAAAGCAGGCGCGCCATTCCTCGCACCGGACAACGACCTCGCGCATGCCCATGCCCGCTGGATACAGACGTTCAACGCGGTTTCGCGTTTGACGGCGTTGGATCGTGCTTTGAATTCTGCCAAGGAACAGGTTGGAACAGAATTTTTTTCGCGGCTGAAGCTGGAGCGTGATTCCTTGAGGCGGTCCTTACGAAGCGGACATATCTGGCAGGACGGTACAACGAAGGCGTGAGAGCGATCACGCATCCCCTTTAAGGCTTCGTTGACGATACCCCGGCCATAACACACCAAAACCGGGCAAGGCCCGGAGACCCAGCCGGGAACGCGGGTCGAGTTGCGGAGAGCTATATGCTTTTAAATATGAAGGGTGCCGGCCAATGAGTACGACGACCGAGAAACCCGAAGCCGATACGCCGTCTGACGGCCCATTGCTCGACCTGACCGATTCCGGGGTCAAGAAGTTCATCAAGGCGGCCAAGGCGCGCGGCTACGTCACCATGGACGAGCTGAACAAGGTCCTGCCGTCTGAAGAGTTTACTTCAGAACAGATCGAAGACACGCTGGCCATGCTCACCGAGATGGGCGTGAACGTCATCGAGTCGGAAGAAGAAGCCAGCGAGACGACCGAGGTCGCCGTGCGCGAAGAGGCGGGCGCGCTTGCCGAAACCGGCAAGACGTCGGCTTATGACCGGACCGATGACCCGGTGCGCATGTACCTGCGCGAAATGGGTTCGGTCGAACTGCTGTCGCGTGAAGGCGAAATCGCCATCGCCAAGCGCATCGAAGCCGGCCGCGACACCATGATCCGTGGCCTGTGCGAATCCGCCCTGACCTTCGAAGCCATCATGGTGTGGCGCGAGGAACTGGGGTCGGGCCGCATCCTGCTGCGTGAAATCATTGACCTGGAAGGCACATACGGCGGTGGTCCGTCGGAAGGTCCGCCTCCGGGCGCCCTCGGTGAAGACGGGGAGGAAGAGGAAGCGGCGGATGACGGCGTCATCGCGCTGCGTGCGCCGGCCCCGGTCGTCAAGGCGCCTGAGCCGAAGCCTGAGCCCAAGCCGGCTCCGGTTGTCGAAGCGCCCAAGCCTGAGGCCAAGAAGCCCGAGCCGAAGAAGAAGTCGGACGACGACGACGATTACGTCCCGATGGACGAGGAAGAGAAGAAGCCCGAAGCCGCCGAAGAGGAGGAAGAGGACGACTTCGACGATGGCGCGGGACCTTCGGTCTCGGCCATGGAATCGGAACTGCGCGACGGTGTCATGGCGACGCTGGACGCCATTGCCGGCGAGTTCGAAACCTACCGTCGCGTCCAGGACAAGATCCTCAGCGCCAAG
>CBIHPL010000269.1:0-5382 GCA_966212005.1 uncultured Asticcacaulis sp. | reverse complement strand
ATCGCGACAGTGCTGAACGCGCTCAAGCGGTGAGGGGACAGCCACAATGACAGAACCCCTCCGGTGCAAAACCGGAGGGGTTTTTTGTTTGTGCCGCCAGTTGTCGCTGGGAAGGCGTCGATATGCCTATTCGTGACACCGGTGTCTTGCAATAATCCGGCAATCATGACAGGCTCGCGAAAAATATTATAACACCGAGGAAACTCTCATGCCTGCCTTGCCGACGGCCATTAGCGCCGCCTCTCTATGCTCAATGCCAGGCGCCAGGCCATGAGCGCGTTGGTGGACGCCTTCGAACGCCACGACGTCTCCGCGATCCGCAAGGCCCTTGCAGACGGAGCCGATCCGAATGGGTTAATTGGCGGCAAGACGCCGTTTATGTGGCTCTATGAAATGTACACCCGCTCGCCACGCTTTGCCGACTGCGTGCGCATGCTGCTCGACGCCGGGGCCGAGCCCGACGATGCGTTGTTGCCCTTCCTGCTGCTGGATGACGCCGACGCTCTGATCGGCAATCTGCGTCAGGTCCTGGAGCATCGGTTTTATCTCGACTGCGCCTACACGTCGCTGAATGGTGTCAGCGCGCTCCACGTCTGTGCCGAGTACAACTCGGTCAACTGCGCGCGGCTGCTACTGGACGCCGGTGCCAATGTCGACGATCTGGCCGACCTTCAGGACGATGGCACAGGCTGCCACAGCCCGATCTTCCATACGGTCAACAGCAACGGCAATCATTGCCGCCCCATGCTGGACCTTCTGGTCGAGGAGGGCGCCAGCCTCGATATCTGCGTAGAAGCGCTGTCATGGGGGCGTGGCTTCGAATGGGAGACGACCCTGTTCGACGCCACGCCGCTGTCTTACGCACAGATGGGCTTGCTGCCGCAGTTTCACCGCAAGCCGGAACACGTTTACGACACTATCGGCTACCTCTATCGTCGTAAGCACGGCACAACGGCGCCTGTGCGCAATGTGCCGAACCGTTATCTCACGCCTTCGGGCTGAAAAAGCTGTTGGCGGTCAGTCGCCCGGCATGCGGATCGTCGCTTAAATTCGTGCCGTCGAACAAGGCGCAGTGCAGGACATTGCTCCGGTAGATGACCAGGCGATTGAATCGCAGCTCGACGTGATCGATCATCTCGTAGTTCGGCGTGTCCGGCCCGGCAAAGCCGGTCAGCCTGTCGCCATCGCGTGCGATCTCTTGCGTCACCGTCTGCATGTAGCTATCGCGGCGGGCATGGTAGATCGATTCAAACCCGCTTGATCGATGCCGGAAGAAAGCGGTGCCGCCCGGCTGATCCTTGCAAAGGTAATGCACCATGGCCAGGCTCATCGGATTGGGCTGGTCGAAGTGCGGAATGCGTTGCAATGGTTGAAAGCGCTCAAGCCCCCAGGTCGCCAGGGCATAGAATCCATAGGCAACGAGTGGCTGGTCTTGTTTCAACCCAAAACCGCGCGCGAACGACGGCTTCAGCGCCGGCAACAGGGCGCGTAGGTACGATACCGGCAGGTCGGCATTCACCCCGGGATAAAAGGTGCCGTTGGGTGGCGCCCAGGACGCATCGGCGGCGGCTCTGACCATGTCTTCGGGGTTTGTGAGCACGTCGTCGATGATCAGCAGCGGGTTCAGCTCGCGGCCGATCGGGCGCAGCTTCACGCGGGCATCAGGGTTCAGCCGAATATCGACGACAGGCGTATCGCTCATGTCATGACCTTATCCGATTTGTTCACTGTCCGACAAAATAAAATTGGTCTGCTTGCGCATGAGACCCGTTTGGCGGAGACTCTCGGAAAAGGGAGGGCTAACCCATGGAACGCGTGCGCTTTACTTCGCTCGATGTCTTTCGCGGACTGACGATCTGCCTGATGATCGTCGTCAACATGCAGGGGGAGGGGGCATATCCCATTCTCGGGCATGCCGACTGGTTCGGCTTTACAGTGGCGGACATCGTCTTCCCGTCCTTCCTGTTCGCCATGGGCAATGCGCTGGCGTTCGGAAAGTCAGACCTGCCGGCGGGGCAGTTCTGGTTGAAGACCTTGCGTCGCGTCGTCATCATCTTCCTGCTTGGCTATCTCCTTTACTGGTTCCCGTTCTTCAAACACACCGATGCCGGCTGGGTCATGAAGCCCATTGAAGAGACGCGCATCATGGGCGTCCTGCAACGCCTGGCGCTCTGCTACGGTTTTGCCGCCATCGCCGCACGGTATCTCGGCACGCGCGGCCTGCTGGCCCTGTCGGCGGTCCTGCTGCTCGGCTACTGGGAAATCCTGCACATCCCCGTGGCGCCCGAACTGGCGCTGACCAAGACCGGCAATATCGGCAACTATGACGACCAGCTCATCCTCGGCAAGTCGCATCTCTATCCGTGGGATGAGGGCTTCGAGCCCGAAGGCATCCTCGGTACCATTCCAGCGACGGTCAATGTCATTCTGGGCTACCTGGCCGGGCAATATATCCGCAAGCATACGCCCGGCCACTTCGTCATGATCCGCTTTATCGGCGCGGGCGTGGTGCTGATCCTGGCAGCCCTGGCGCTCAGTCCGATTTTCCCGATTGGCAAGAAGCTGTGGACCTCGACCTTTGTCCTGCTCACCGTCGGCATCGACCTGATCGTGCTGGCCGGATTGATCGCTTGGATCGACCAGGCCCGGCAAAGGTTCGGCGTCACCTTCTTCGAAATCTTCGGCAAGAACCCACTGATCGTCTACCTGTTCGCCGAACTGCTGGCGGTGATTTCGTGGCAGTTCGACATAGGCGGCAGGTCGGTAACCGGCTGGCTGTCCGCCAATCTGCAGGCCTATGTGCCCGGCGCGAATGGCGCTTTGCTCTTCGCCATTCTTTATATGCTGGTGTGCTGGCTGTTCGCCTGGATATTGCACCGAAACCGGATCGTTATAAAGGTCTGATCGCAGCAATCACAACTTTGAGAGGTTTCATTCCTTCAAAACTTGTTAGCCATATAGGCCTATGGTTGAATGGCTAGGGGTTTTGGAGGAACCAAAATGCCCGCGGGGTTAGTCATTGATAAGCCTGCCGAAGGTGTTTCTTTCGTCGCGCCCGCTCAATTCTCCGTTCACACACGCACCAACAGCCTGCGCGCCGCCGTTTTCGCGCAGTATGGAGGACTGGCAGAACCGGGAACGGATATCTGTGCCGCTCAGATCGCCGGCGAAACCCTGAGCCTTCACACCGTCGTGTCGTGCCGGGCCGTCTGGGAGGCCGAGAACGGTGAAAACCGCCTGGTCCCGAGACACCTGCACAACCATCCAGACGGCATCGCCCTCGCCGAAATATGCCAGACCGTTATCAGTATCCGCGGCAGGCATGCCTGCCATGATCCCTTGGGAGAGGTCTGCGTCGACGGTCTGGACATCGCCCTGATTGTGTCGCTGGCCGAGACGCTGGCCGCAGCAGGCTTCGTCGTCAACGACGGCCCACCGCAAAGCCGGGCGAAACACCCGGACAATATCTGTAATCGTGGGGTGAGACTGCGCGGCGTCGAGCTGGACATCAGCCACGAACTCATGTCGCGCCTTCTGAACGAGGCGGACACCATGGCGCGGTTTGCCTCCGGGGTACGCGCGGGCGTTCGCCCCATCCTGGCGGAGTGCTGAGGCGCCAATACGCAATGAACGCGAGGTAAAGCTGCGGACCAGCTTTAAAATCAGCACCTGACATCTCTTACCGTCGCCTTGTAAACGCACGGGCCAATCCGGCTCGTGTGTTTATCGGGCTGCGGTCGAAATGAGGCGCAAACGTAAACTTTCGACTTTTGGATCACTCGTCATTCTGGTCCCGATCACTGGAGATAATTATGGCGGATACCCATGCGCGCGCCTTGCCGGGCTTCACCCAGGAAACGTTGCGGGTAAGAACAGACCTGCAAAATTGCAAGAAACCGAGAACCTCTTTCAGGCTGGGAGATCTGACGGTTGACGCTTGTGAAGGACGAGACACCCTGTGGATCCGGTTCACGCGGCCGGGCGCTGGCGGTATCGTCCTTCGTACCGTTTTGGGATCGGGTCCCTACAGCCTAGAAACCTTGGAAACATCCGCCCAGGGGTTCACGGCCGACCTGACCAGCGAGGCGGGCGCGTGGCGGTTGGAGTTTTCGACACTGGGTGAGGAACTGGCGCGCGTCCGCCTCACGCTCAAGCCGTCGGTTGACCTGCTGATCCCGTTCTGGCCGCGCGACCTCTACGTGCTGGATAATAACAACGATCCGTCGGGCGCCAAGGGCAATGTCGAAGCCGCGCAGCGCGGCTTCAATACCGGCCTGTGTTTCTTCCATATTGATCAGCCCGGGTTCGGCACCGTCCTTTATATGCAGAACCTGACGGCGCTTAATCCCTACTTCGCGGCCACCGGCACCAAGCCTGACGGCGTGGTTGGCGGTGAATGGCCGGAACTGGGCTACCAGCCGCCCGCCGCACCGAACGGAAACTCGCCGCCGACCTCGCCGCTTAAGGCCGGGACCGAATATGTCGTATCAGATGCCTTTCTCGTTTTTCGCACAGAGTGGGCCAGCGACGAGATCGGAGGCGCACGCCGCTTTGTCGATATGATTGCCGACGTCTATGCGCATCTCGACCGGCCGGAACTGAAATTCCGTGACTGGCCGCAACGCGCCAAGAAGACACTGCACGACTTGCAGACGGCGTCCGTCGCGCATGTCGAGCATTACGGACACCTTTACCTGCATCCCTATACGGACGCGGAATATCCGGACTCGATGGTGCAGATGAGCGTCGCCGCGTCCCTGGATGAGTACGAGATGCTAACAGGCGAAAAGGCGCCGTTCAAGGACAGGCTCATGGCCGGCATGGGGCGGTTCTACGATAAGAAGCTTGGGACCATCCGGCGCTACCTGCCCAATGTCGGGGACGACAAGAACGCTGATGCCGTCGATGCCTGGTATCTCTATCATCCGCTGATGAACCTGGCCCGGCTGGCGATCAAGGGCGACGACAAGGCCCGCAAACTGTTCATGGATTCGCTCGATTACGCCGTCCGGGCCGCGCATCACTTTAAATATGAATGGCCCGTCCAGTACGACATCCGCAACTTCAATGTCATCACCGAAACCCGTGGCGATGGCTATGGTCAGACCGACGTCGCCGGCCTGTACGCCTACGTCATGCTTCAGGCCCATCAGTTGACCGGCGATGAAAAGTACCTCGACGAAGCCCGTGCCGCCATGAAGGCGTGCGAGGACATGCGCTTTGAGCTGGTCTACCAGACCAACCTGACGGCGTGGGGTGTCGCCGCCTGTATCAAGCTGTGGAAGCAGGATGAGAACGAGCGCTACCTGTCGCAGGCCCAGGTCTTTCTTGCCAGTTTCGTCCATAACTGTGCGCTGTGGGATTCGACGATCGATCGCGCCA
>CBIHPL010000268.1:0-5386 GCA_966212005.1 uncultured Asticcacaulis sp. | reverse complement strand
CCAAGCCGCTGCTGGAGAATATCGAGCAGGTCGTGCGCCTGATCCGCTCCAAGGGCGTCGGCATCTATTTCGTCACCCAGAACCCGGCGGATATCCCCGACAGCGTCCTGGCCCAGCTCGGCAACCGCGTGCAGCATGCGCTTCGCGCCTATACGCCGGCCGAACAGAAGGGCCTGAAGGCGGCGGCTCAGTCCTTCCGCCCCAATCCGGCCTTCGATACGCAGACTGCCATTCAGGACCTGGGCGTGGGTGAAGCGCTGGTCTCGCTGCTCGACGAAAAGGGCCGGCCGACCATTACTGAGAAGACGCTGATCCGCCCGCCCGCCTCGCGCCTGGGGCCTGCCAACGATGCCGAACGCGCGCAGGTGTTGGCGGCGTCGCCCGTCGGGGCGCTGTATGACGCGGCGGTCGATCGCCAGTCGGCCTATGAGGTGCTGACCAAGCGCACGACGGTGACGGCGGCGCCGGAACCTGGGCCGGAACCTGAGGTCGAAGAGGACCGCGAAACCAAGGCCGAGGAACGCGCTCGGCTGGCGGAAGAGAAGCGCCGCCAGCGCGAGACGGAACGGACGACGAAGCAGGTGACGTCGGTCGCTGTGTCGGTCATCCGCTCGGTCGGTGTGGCACTGGGACGTGAATTGATCCGCGGCATGTTCGGCACGGTCAAGCGTAGGCGGTAGATTTCTAGAAGGCAGCGAACCTTTCGCCCTCCCTGCTCTGCGGGGAGGGCGAAGTCCGTTGTTTCACAAAGGTTTAGCTTTTCAAATCAAACGCCACATCTCTTGGTCGTCTCGTCAAGCTTTCCCCGCCGTCGACCGTAACGATCTGCCCGGTAATACTCGGCGTTTCGATCAGGAAAACCGCGGCGCGGCCCAGATCCTCGATCGTGCAGGTCAGTCCCAGCGGCGTGTCCTGTGCCGCCGCCTGGAAATCGGCCTCGGTCTGGTCGCCGCTCGGCAGCACCAGTCCCGGTGACAACCCCACCACGCGCACCTTAGGCGCCAGGGCCATGGCCAACGGCTGGGTCAGCGACGCCAGCCCCATCTTGCCCGCCGTGTAGGAAAAGAAGTCAGGATTGGGATTGCCGACCTTCTGGTCGAGGATGTTCACGACCACCTGTCCGCCTGCTTCGGCGAGGGTTTTGGCCAGAAACACCGGCGCGGTCAGGTTCGACGCCAGATGGCGTTGCCAAAGATCGTCGCTCAGGGTCGCCAGGCTGTCGAACTTGAACAACGACGCGCAGTTGATCAGCACGTCTATCCGGCCGAAATGGGCAACGACCGCCGGGATCAGTCCGTCGCGTTCCGCCGGTACATCGAGATCGGCGGCAAAGGTTTCGATCTCGAAGCTCGCAGCCAGAAGTTCAGCCTTGAGCGCCGCGGCCTCACTGACGGAGCGATGATAATGGAGGGCGATGGTATAGCCCTGCGCCGCCAGGAACCGGCACAGACCGGCACCGACGCGTCGTCCACCGCCTGTCACCAGGACGACTGTCATGATGGACGATAACGCGCCATCTCGACGCCGGCGCACTGGGTATCGGGGAAGATGTCGGGCTTGATGATGCGCGCCTTGCATGCCAGCACCAGCGGATTGGAAAAGGCGGCCGCCATCAGGTCATCAAGCAGCGTTTCCAGCAGTTCGACGTGCGGCTTGTCCTGCCAGGCGACGACGGCATTACGCACGAGATCGTAATCGATGAACTCGCCAGGCTTCAGGCGGCCGTATTGCCAGACGCTGACCAGCAGACGATTCGGCC
Organism: uncultured Asticcacaulis sp.; assembly: GCA_966212005.1. GTDB lineage: Bacteria > Pseudomonadota > Alphaproteobacteria > Caulobacterales > Caulobacteraceae > Asticcacaulis. The sequence goes on along the minus strand of CBIHPL010000268.1, from coordinate 3,627 downwards.
GCTCATATTCGAAGGCGTGCAGCCCGCAGCGGACATGGACCTCTATGGTCTCCAATACGGCTGCGGTGTAGTTGCCTTCGAGCATCTTCAGGCAAATCAGTCGATACGGCCGAAATCGACCATGTTGAAGATCGCGACGACGATCAGGAAGGCGGACATGATGGCGATGGCGACCATGGGAATACTCCGGAAGCTGTAATGCCCTCCTGTTAGCCGCCTTGGCGGCGCGACACAAGACCAGACACGGGGGCGAATGAGAATTCTGCGCTGCCGGCTTGCCAATGATACAGCAGGGCGACATGGTGCCTTTCGTGGAATCGCAAATATGACAACTGGTCGGTGGCAAAACTGGAGGCGCTGGGTCGAGCCCTATACGCGCCCTCTGTTCTTTCTCCAGTCCCGCCTGACGCGGGGCAAGACGCTCGGCGTCCGCGGCCTTGTGGTCGACGACCGGGGCCGCGTACTGCTCATCGAACATACCTATATCGAAGGTTGGTGGCTGCCGGGTGGCGGGGTCGATCGCGGCGAGACGACGCATGAGGCGGTGGCCCGCGAACTGCGCGAAGAGGCCGGGGTCAATCCGCTGGAAGTGCCGAAACTGTTGTCGGTTCATTCCAACGAAAAGTTCTTCCCCGGCGACCATGTGCTGTTGTTCCGCATCGATACCTGGGAAAGCGTCGCGCGCACATCGCACGGCGAAATTCGCAATGTTGATTTTTTCGATATCGACAAGCTGCCTGCCAATATCAACGGCGGCAGCCTGAGGCGAATCAATGAGGCGCTGCGCGGTGCACCCGTTGATCCGGCCTGGTAATGACCTTCCGGGCTGTTATTCCGCCGGCGGCAGGGGCCGGGCGGCGACCGAGCGCAGATAACCGGTGACGCGCGTGAAGGCCGGGCGGAAGACCGGCTTGTCGAGCGCCTTGATCAGGTCGCGCGCCCAGACGCGAGACGGCTTTTCGAAATAATAGTGCGCCAGGGCCGCAATGCCGAGCGTGACGACGACGGAGATACCCACCCAGGCCATCTTCGGAATGCCTGTGCCAATGCCCCAGACCGGGAAGGACCTGAAGATCACCTTCTGGATCAGGTCGTGGACCAGGTAGAGGGCGAATGACACGACGCCCAGCCAGTGCAGGACGGGGGTTCCGAGCGCGCGGGCGACGCGGCCCTGGTCGTGGCTGAGCGCCATGATCAGAACGGTAAAGACGCCGATCAGCCACAGGTCGGTTTGTTTCAGGGCCAGCAGGAAGAGGGCCAGAATGACCATCACACCCGCGGCGCGCGCCGGAACCAGATGTTTGAAGCGGAAAGCGACCAGGCCGATATAGAAGGACGCCAGACAGCGCAGCGTCGTGCCGGGGGCATAGGAATGGACGACGTCCAGCTTGCCGATCGTGCGGTGTATATGCGTTAGCCAGTACGGACCGAAGGCGATCCACACCAGGACGGCAAAGGCAACCGCAACGCCCAGAACGGCGTAGCGCCGGGGCGTGCTGAGCGCCAGCCATACACCGGCCGGAAACAACAGATAGGCCGCCCACTCCGTGCTGATCGACCACGACGGTGGCACGATCGAATAGGCCAGGCCCCAGACGTGCGTCATGGTCAGGTTGAAGGGCAGGGCGCGCAAGACGTTGTCATCGAAGCGATAGGTCTGGCTGAGCACGGTGGTGATGGCCAAGGCGGTGACTGCGGTCACCAGCAGATAGAGCGGATATATCCGCGCCAGGCGCAGCAACAGGAATTTCTGGAAGGTCTTGAGGTCGAAGCCGCTACGGAACATATGGCCATAGATCATGGCCATGACGAACCCGCTGAGGATGAAGAACAGATCCACCGCCATATAGCCATGGCGGATAAAGGGGCGCACGACGTCGGGAAAAGCCACCAGTCCGTTGGCGTGAAACAGCACGACGTACAGCGCGGCGATGCCGCGCAGGCTGGTCAGCGACTTGATCTCGGATCGGTTGGCGGCTGGCGCGGAGGCGACGGCGGACATGGAAGCTCTGGTTTACTGGGACGAAGTCGCACCATGTAGAGAAATACGCCCGTAACGCAAGTGCGAGATCACGTCGCTGTGAACAGAAATTGTTACAGGTTGCATAGAGGGCGCGACATCTTGCATTTCCATGGCCGCAGGATCATGTCTTTAAGGAATCGCTGCTGACAGGTTTGGCAGTGGAAACTTGTAGAAAAACAAGAGCCCCCACCACCACATCTCGCCCGCGCAGGCGCGGTCTCGTGCGGTCCCCCTCCCCACAAGTGGGGAGGTATGTCTATCTTATTCCTCGCCACTTGTGGGAGGAGCACCATGAGCTGAGCCAATGGTGGTGGGGTTTCTTTAAAATAGGCCTGAGTACGCTTTGAGCGAAGAAATAGTCATCGACATGCCTGACCCTGGGCCCGACCAGGGACCGGACCCGCAGCCCGACGCTCCCCTGATCGGCGCGGCGCTGATCCGGCGCGAGGCCTCGCTGGCGCCCGATGCGCCGGGCGTGTACCGCATGCTTGGGGCCGACGGTGAAGTTCTCTATGTCGGCAAGGCCAAGAGCCTGAAGCGCCGTGTCCTGCAATACGCCCAGGGCCGCGTCCATTCCCAGCGCATCGGCCGCATGGTCATGCTGACGCGCGAAATGGTCCTGCTGCGCACCCAGACAGAAGGCGAAGCCCTGCTGCTGGAAGCACGCCTGATCAAGGCGCTGCGCCCGCGCTACAATGTCCTTTTGCGCGACGACAAGTCGTTCGCCGAGATTCTGGTGCGCAAGGATCACGAAGCGCCGCAGATATCCAAGCACCGCGGGAGCCATTCGATCCCCGGCGACTATTTCGGGCCATTTGCCTCGACCGGCGCCGTCAACCGCACGCTCGACACGCTGCAAAAAGCCTTTCTGCTGCGCACCTGTACGGACCCTGTCTATGCGTCGCGCACCCGGCCGTGCATGCTGCATCAGATCAAGCGGTGTTCGGCGCCCTGCACTGGCGAGATCAGCCTTGAAGACTATGGCGGCCTGGTCAATCAGGCGGCTGACTTCCTGCGTGGCAAGAGCCGTGTGGTGATCCAGCGCCTGACCGATGAAATGATGGCGGCCTCCGACGAAATGGAGTTCGAAAAGGCCGGGCACCTGCGCGACCGCATCCGTTCGCTCAACCACGTCGTCATGTCGTCTTCGGTCGACCTCCAGGGGGAAGAGGCCGATGTCTTTGCCGTCCATTCCGAAGGCGGCGCGGCCTGTGTCCAGGTCGTCTTCTTCCGCGCCGGCCAGAACTGGGGCGACCGCGCTTATTTCCCGCGCGTCGATTCCGAGGATACCGAGGGTGAAATCCTGGATGCCTTTCTGGGCCAGTTCTACCAGGATCGCCAGATCCCCAAGCTGGTCCTTGTCTCGCACGCCCTGACCGAGCCCGACCTGATGATGGAGGCCCTGGGCCTGCGTGCGGGACGCAAGGTCGTGGTGATGCGGCCCCAGCGCGGCGACAAGGCCGATGTCGTCAACAACGCGCTTAACAATGCCCGTGCGGCGCTGGGCCGGCGCATGGCCGAACAGTCGGCGCAATCGCGGCTGCTGCAAGGCGTGGCCGAGGCGTTCGGACTGGAGCGCCCGCCGGTGCGCATAGAGGTCTATG
>CBIHPL010000267.1:0-5405 GCA_966212005.1 uncultured Asticcacaulis sp. | reverse complement strand
GCGCCTGCAGCAGATCATCAAGAACCTGCTGTCGAACGCCTTCAAGTTCACGCACCATGGCAAGGTCACCCTGTCGGTCGAACCGGTCATCAGCGGCTGGTCCTACGACAATGAGGACCTGAACCGCGCGCCTGAAGTCCTGGCCTTTTCGGTCACCGATACCGGCATCGGCATTGCCGCCGACAAGCAGATGATCATCTTCGAAGCCTTCCAGCAGGCCGATGGCTCGACCTCGCGCAAATATGGCGGCACCGGTCTCGGTCTCGCCATCTCGCGCGAACTGGCGCGGCTGCTGGGCGGTGAAATCAAGCTGCAATCGGTGCCGGGCCGCGGCTCGACCTTCATTCTGTACCTGCCGGCGGTTTATGCCCAGCGTCCGCGCAAGGGTCTGTCGGAAGCCATGATGCGCCTCGACGCGCCTGCGGTTGCTCGTCTTCCCATGCCGGAAGCCGATCTGGCCGCTATCACGACAGAAGATATCCCAACGGTTAACGAGGTCGGTGACGACCGGTCGTTCATCCAGCCCGGCGATTCCGTCATGCTGATCGTCGAAAACGATCTGGGCTTTGCCCGCTTCCTGCTCGATGCGGCGCGCGCGCGCGGCTTCAAAGGGCTGGTGACCTCGCTCGGCGCCTCGGCGCTGGCGATGACACACGATCACACTCCCGACTGCATCCTGCTCGACATCCATCTGCCCGACATGCAGGGATGGCGGGTCATGGAGCGGCTCAAGGCCGACATGGCGACGCGTCATATCCCGATCTGCATCATCTCGACCGACGAATCGCGCGACCGGGCCCTGACCTCCGGCGCCCTGACCTTCGTCGCCAAACCCATCCAGAACCATGAGGTGGTGGATGAGCTGATGCAGTCGCTCAAGGGCTATATCAACCGCCGGTCACGCAGCGTCATCGTCGTCGAGCCGGATGCCACGCGCCGCGATCAGATCGTCCAGCCGCTGAAGATGGATGGCATCGAGGTCTTGCCTGTCGCCAATGGCGCCGCCGCCTTGAAGCGGATGCGCAAGAGCCCGGTCGACAGCATTCTGCTGTCGGGCGCAGCGCCCGAAGTCGTCACCGATCTGCTCGACCAGGGTGAGGGCGCGGAGACCATTGCCGCCCGGACACCGGTCATTCTGTTCGGCGATCCGGGCGTCGACGAAGGGGCGTTGAAGCGTCTGTCGGCGCTTTACCCGGTCTCTACCGTGCATTCGACCGACCGTCTGCTCGATGTCCTGACCCTGTACCTGCACCGCCGCGTGGATACCTTGCCGGGCGAGGCGCAGGCGACGCTCAGCGACCTGCATGAGTCAAACAAGCTTCTGGTCGGCAAGAAGGTGCTGATCGTCGACGACGACGCGCGCAACATCTTCGCACTGACCAGCGTCCTCGAAGAGCACGAGATGAACATCGTCTCGGCCGACAACGGCCGTGATGCGATCAACATCCTGCTCGAAGATCCGGACATCGACATTGTGCTGATGGACATCATGATGCCTGAAATGGATGGAATGGAAACGATCCAGGAAATCCGCAAGGTATCGCACCTCAAGAACCTTCCCATCGTCGCCGTTACGGCCAAAGCCATGAAGGGCGACCGTGAGAAGTGTATTGAGGCGGGCGCCTGGGACTACTTGTCCAAGCCCGTCGATTCCGAGCAGATGATCAAGGTCCTGCGCGCCTGGCTGCATCGCTAGACCGGAATGACTTCACGTGAAATCGTTCTGGTCTAAGTTTTTGTTTTGTCGCGATATTTAAGGCGAAAACGCTTACACTTTTTCGTCATGCCGCTCTAGGTCGCCATTGGAATATAATAATCATATGAGGAAGCCCAAGGCTATTGCCGCACCACATGAGTCCGCCCAGGCGGACGACGACGTGCCGCGCGAGCAGATACTGCTGGTGGATGACCGTCCGGCCAACCTGATGGTCTACAAGACCATCCTGGAAGAGCTGGGCCAGACTCTGATCACCGCCTCGTCAGGCGAAGAAGCGCTGAAACTTGTGCTGAAGCACGACTTCGCGGTTATCCTTCTCGATGTCAACATGCCGACCATGAATGGCTTCGAGACCGCGAACCTGATCCGCAAGCGTCGCAAGTCGGCGTCGACTCCGATCATCTTCCTGACGGCGTTCAACGACGAGATGAACATTATCCAGGGCTATGCCTCGGGGGCCGTCGACTTCATGCCGACGCCGGTCATTCCCGAAGTACTGATCGCCAAGGTGCGCGTGTTCATCGAACTGTCGCAAATGCGCAGGCAGGCCGCCATGCAGGCCGAGGAACGCGCCCGGCGCAAGGCGGCCGAAGAGGCCGCCCAGAACTTTGCCTTCCTGGCGCGCGTATCCGAAGGCCTGTCGCGGTCGCAGAGCCGCGGCGATTTCATGCGCGCCCTGGTCCGGCTGCCCGTGCCCGATCTCGCCGACGCGGCGTTGGTCTGGTTCAAGCGCGAAGGCCAGCCTGACCGCATTGAGTGGGCCGAAAGCGATGGCCGCATGACGGCCAGTCCGCCGGTGCTCGACCGGCTGGAGCCGTCTGTCAACCGCGCCATTACGGAAAACCGCCCGCTTTTGTTCAGTGACGTGGTCGGTGGCAAGCTGGCCTACGGACAGATACTGCCCCTGACCGTCCAGGGCGAAACGCACGGCGTACTGGTGCTGGGATCGCGCACGCCCCAGACCGGGATCAGCCCCCTGGCCAGCGACGTCGCCCATCGCGCCGGCGTAGCGCTGGAGAACGTCATGCTGATGGAGCGCATCCGAGAGGCCGACCGCCGCAAGGACGAATTCCTGGGGATGCTGGCGCACGAGCTGCGTAATCCGCTGGGGCCGATCGTCAACTGCCTGCAATTACAGAAGATGCTGCCGCCCGGCGACCCGCGCGGCGGCGCCATACGCGACACCATGGACCGTCAGGTCAAGCATATGGGGCGGCTGATCGACGATTTGCTCGACGCCACGCGCCTCGCCCACGGGAAGATATTGCTCAGGACCGAGCGCTGCGATCTCAACCAGATCGTTCGCCAGACTGCGGCGGATTACAAGAGCCTGACCGATGCCAATGGCGTTTTGCTGCGCGTCACTACGCCGGACGATCCGGTATGGGTCGAGGGCGACCCGACGCGCCTGCTTCAGGTCGTCGGCAATCTGCTCCACAATGCCAACAAGTTCAGCCATGCCAACGGGGTCATCACGCTTGCCGTCGAAGGGAACGGGGCGACGGCGCGTGTCAGCGTATCCGATACCGGTATCGGCATCGATCCCAGCATGCTGGGCCAGGTGTTCGATGTCTTCCGCCAGGCGGAGCAGGGGCTTGACCGCTCACGCGGCGGTCTCGGCCTGGGGCTTGCCCTCGTCAAGGGCCTTGTGCATCTGCACAGCGGCTCGGTCGAGGCGCGCAGTGAAGGCCTGAACCGTGGTGCCGAATTCCGCATTACCTTGCCGCTGGCCGTGCCGGCGGAAGAGCCCGTCGCGCCGGCGCCTGCCGGCAACATTGTCGCCGAGCCGCTGCGTATCCTGCTGATCGAGGACAATGTCGATGCCGCGGAAAGCGCGCGCATGTTGCTGGGGCATGACGGCCACGAGATCGATATCGCGTTCGAGGCCGAAACCGGTCTGAACAAGGCGAGAGCCTTCCTGCCGGATGTGATCCTGTGTGATATCGGGCTGCCGGGGATGGACGGCTATCAGGTGATCCAGAAAATCCGCGAGGATGAGGATATCGGGAAAACCTACGTCGTCGCCTTGACGGGCTACGGCCGGGACGCCGACCGCAAGCGCGCGCTTGAGGCCGGCTTCAACCTGCACCTGACCAAGCCGATCGACTGGGCAACGCTGACGGCGGCGCTCGGCAAGGCGGATATGCGCAGGCGCCAGGCACCGGATGCGCTGACGGCCTAGTCTCAGGATTGGTATAGGACGCCCCGCCACCGTTCGCAGAGCAGATGGTGGTGGGTCGTCCTACTGACTTAGTATCCACCGATGATCGGCAATATCTCACCCGTAATATAGCTCCCAGTCTGCGGCGAGGCCAGGAACACATAGGCCGGTGCGATTTCCTCGGGCTGGGCCGGGCGCTTCATCGGCACGGTTTCGCCGAAGTGCGCGACCTGCGGCGCTTCCTTGTCCGCCGGGTTCAGCGGCGTCCACACGGGACCCGGAGCGACGCAATTCACCCGGATACCCTTTGGGAGCAGATGGCCCGACAACGACCGGGTAAAGGCATGGATGCCGCCCTTCGTCATCGAGTAATCCAGCAAATCTTTCGATCCCTGTATGCCGGTGACCGAGCCGGTATTGATGATCGAGCCACCGTAAGGAATATGCTTCGCCGCCGCCTGGGCCATGTTGAAATAGCCATAGAGATTGGTCTTCAGCGTCTCGTCGAAATGCTCTGCGGTCAGGTCTTCGAATGCCTTCACGTGCAGCTGAAAGGCGGCGTTGTTGACCAGGATGTCGAGCCTGCCCAACGCATCGACCGTCTTTTGCACCGCTGCATAGGCGAAGGCACGGTCGGAAACGTCGCCCGGGATAAGGACACAGCGCCGGCCTTCGGCCTCGACGGCGGCCCTGGTCTCTTCGGCATCCTGGTGTTCATTCAGGTAGACGATCGCCACATCCGCGCCTTCGCGGGCGTACAGGACCGCCACAGCGCGGCCGATGCCGGAGTCGCCGCCGGTGATCAGCGCCACCTTGTCGAGCAGCTTGTCCGAGCCTTTGTAATAGGGTGCGTCATACATCGGCTTGATGGCCAGGTCGGCTTCGATGCCTGGCTTTTCGAGGTGCTGGCCGGTCAATGGCGGTTCGGGATATTTGCGGGCGCCGGCCTGCATGGCGCCATCGTCGCCACCTGCCGGTTTACCGCTTTCGCGTTGCGCAAGGTCGTCCTGGATGCGGCGTTGGTCTTCGGCGGTGGAGTCCGCCTGCTGTCGATAGTCGAGCGGGGTCATGATATGTCCTGAAATACACCCCGTAGCCGAACAGCGTTGATGCCCGACGCGGGATCAAATTTCGATACGCCCCTGCTACTCGGCTGGTATCTTCAGCGCTTCCAGAACCTTCGCCGGCAGTGCCTGGCGGGTCTTGAAGATGTCGGCCCACGGATCGTGGCCGCGTTCTTTCAGAAGATCGACGACCGTGCCGATATTGAAGTCCGATGGTTTAAGGCCTGGGTCAAGATCCTCCCAGTCGACCGGCATGGCGACAGTGGCCCCTGGCCGCGCGCGCAACGAATAGGCGGAGACCGCCGTGGCGGTATGATCGTTGCGCAGATAGTCGACGAAAATCTTGCCCTTGCGCGCGGACTTGGAGGCCGTGGCGATATAGCGTTCGGGATTGTCGTGCGCCATCGACTGCGCCACGGCGCGGGTAAAGGCCTTGATGGCGTCCCAGTGGAACTTCCCCGAG
>CBIHPL010000266.1:0-5419 GCA_966212005.1 uncultured Asticcacaulis sp. | reverse complement strand
AAGCGCCTGACCGCCTGATCGCGCGTCTCGCGACCGACGAATTGGAAAGAGCCCTTAAGTCGCTTGAGGGCTCTTTTTCTGTATATGGCTGCCGCCGGTTAGTTCCATGATCCCTCGCCTCAAGGTCCGCGCCGACTTCCTGGCCGCCGCCAAGGCGCCGTACCAGGCGCGTGGCGCCGTCGTTGTCCAGGCGCGCCGCCGCGAGGACAGTCACGACAATCAGGGGCAGATTCGCGTCGGCTTTACCGCCACCAGGAAGATCGGCAACGCCGTGGCGCGCAATCGCGCCAAGCGCCGCCTGCGCGAGGCCGCCGAAGCCCTCCTGCCCCTTCACGCCCTGCCCGGCCATGACTATGTATTCATTGCGCGCGCCGGCACGGTGGATCGCGACTGGCAGGGTTTGCTTGACGATGTCAAAGCGGCCCTGATAAGGCTGGCCCGCCCGAATTCGGCACCCAAAAGCGTTAACCCGGAAAAGACCGTTCGATGAACAACACCGACGACAACCGTAATATGATCTATTTCCTGATCGCCAGCATGGTCTTGCTGTTCGGCTATCAGTTCTTCGTCCTCGGTCCCCAGCAGAAGAAGCAACAGGCCGCCGCCCAGGTCGCTGCGGCTGCGTCTTCCAGCGCGTCCGCCGCCAATATCGCCGCCGGTCTGCCCGCCGCGGGACCAAGCACGCTGACCGCCGCCCAGGCCCTGGCCGCCACGCCGCGCGTGCCGATCGACACGCCGTCGGTCAAGGGCTCGATCGCGCTCAAGGGCGCGCTGATCGACGACCTGCACCTGGTGAAGTACAGCGACAAGCTGGGCAAGCCTGAGACAGTCACCCTGCTGAAGCCGGCCGGCACCAGGGACGCGGAATATATCCGTTCCGGTTTCAACATGCAGAATGTTCCCGGCGCACCGACACCGGACACGGTCTGGACCCTGGGTTCGGGCACGACCTTAAGCGTCGGCAAGCCGGTCGTCCTGGTCCACGACACCGGCAACGGCCTGCGTTTCGAACGCACCCTCAGCATCGACGAAAACTACATGATCACCCAGGCAGACCGCGTCATCAACCGGTCGGCCACGCCTGCGACCTTCGCGCCCTACGCCATGGTCGTCCGCAATGGCGCGCCTCCGCGCTCGACCTCGGGCGACTACGTCCACGAAGGCACGATGGCGACCTTCTGCAAGACGCAGGAAACCTGCAACCAACACAAGTACCTGACCAACCAGTCGAAGTTCCACGAGCTGGTCAAGGGCAAGGACTTCCGTGAAGGCTCGACGACCGGGGGCTGGTACGCCATCACCGAGCGCTACTGGATGGCAGCCGTGATCCCGGACCAGAAGCAGTCGGTCAACTACCGCACGCGTTCGGACACGGTCAACGGTATCCAGACCTTCACCGCCGGCTACGCCGCTGCCAATTCGATCACCGTGCCGGCGGGCCAGATGTGGAACAGCACGTCGCACGTCTTTGCCGGCGCAAAGCACGACGACCAGCTCAAGGCCTACGAGAAAAACCTGGGCATTCCGCGCTTCAAATATGCGGTTGACTGGGGCTCGCTCGAATTCATCACCTATCCCTTCTACCTGCTGTTGACGTGGCTTTATAAGGCTATCGGGAATATGGGCCTGGCCATCCTGGCCATGACCGTCATCGTCAAGGTCGCCTTATACCCGCTGGCGCACCGTTCCTACGAGCAGATGACCAAGCTGCGTCACGTCCAGCAGCGTCTCCAGCCGAAGCTGGATGCCATCAAGAAGAAGTTCCCTGATGACATGCAGAAGCAGCAGGAAGCGACGATGAAGCTGTATCAGGAGGAGAAGGTCAATCCGATGGCCGGCCTCGGCGGCTGTCTGCCCATGCTGCTGCAGATCCCGGTCTTCATCTGTCTGTTCAAGGTGCTGCAGATGTCGATCGACATGCGTCACGCGCCGTTCTTCGGCTGGATCAAGGACCTGTCGGCGCCCGATCCGCTGACGATCATCAACCTGTTCGGCCTCCTGCCCTTCGATCCGGCGACCGTGCCGGTGATCGGCGGCATCCTGGCCGGACCGCTGCACATCGGTCCCATCGCCATCCTGTACGGCCTCAGCATGTGGGCCAGCCAGGAAATGACGCCGATGACCGGTATCGATCCGATGCAGAAGCGCATGATGTCCTTCATGCCGCTCATCATGATCTTCTTCTTCTCGCAACTGGCCATCGGCCTGATGATCTACTACTTCTGGAGCAACATCCTGACGATCCTCCAGCAGTACTCGATCTACAAGCGCCTGAAGGTCGATAATCCGATCGACGATTTCATCGCCAAGGTGCGCGGCAAGTCCGAAAAGAAGGCCGCGTGAGCGAGGACGCCCCCAAAGACGCCTGCGATCCCGAAACCCTGGAACGGGCGCGCGTACTGTTTGCGCGTCCGGCCACCTTCATCATGGGTGCCGCAAAGGTCGAGCAACTGCCCGACAGCGACCTGCCCGAAGTGACCTTTGCCGGACGATCCAATGTCGGCAAGTCCAGCCTGATCAATGCCATTGTCGGCATGAAGTCCCTGGCACGCGCTTCGAATGAGCCGGGCCGCACGCGCGAGGTCAACTTCTTTCGCGTCGACGACGCCCTGCATCTGGTCGACCTGCCGGGCTACGGCTGGGCCAAGGCGTCGAAGGACACGGTCAAAAAGTTCCAGAACCTCGGCAAGGCGTACCTGCGCGGCCGGCCGAACCTGCATCGCGCCTACCTGCTGATCGACGCTCGCCACGGGCTGAAAGAGGTCGACAAGGAGCCGATGGATGCGCTGGACACCGCCGCCGTCAGCTACCAGATCGTGCTGACCAAGGCCGACAAGATCAAGCCGGCGGAACTGGCGAAGGTCCAGGCGGCCGTATCGGAAGGCATCCGCAAGCGTCCGGCGGCGCACCCGGTCGTGCTCGCGACATCTTCGGAGACCGGTTTGGGAATCGCTGAACTCCGGGCCGAGATCATGACGGTTTGCGGGATTTCGCTCTGATATATCGGGATTTGGAGCCCAAGAACGTCTTTGCCCTCAAACCCCGATAGACAGGGCCGAACTTCTCCGCTAATGGCGCGCGCATGAGCACATCCCCGTATACCGAAGAAGAAGAAAAAGGCTGGGCGACCGCCAAGACGCTGGCCGAAGCCCTGCCCTACATCCAGATCTATGACCGCGAAATCGTCGTGATCAAATACGGCGGCCACGCGATGGGTGAAGAGGCCACCGCCAAGCTCTTCGCTTCGGACATCGTGCTCCTGAAACTGCTGGGCATCCACCCTGTCGTCGTCCACGGCGGCGGTCCGCAGATCTCGGCCATGCTCGGCCGCGCCGGGGTCAAATCGACCTTTATCGACGGCCTGCGCGTCACCGACGACGCCACCATGGAAATCGCCGAGATGGTGCTGTCCGGCGCGGTCAACAAGGAAATCGCCAACTGGATCACCCGCGCCGGCTCCGAAGCCGACGTGCGGGGCGTCGGATTGTCGGGCAAGGACGCCGGCCTGCTGACCGTCGAAAAAGCCACGCGTCTCAAGAAAGACCCGGACAGCATGATCGAGCAGGTCGTCGACCTGGGCTTTGTCGGCGAACCCAAGCGTATCGACGACAAGCTGATCCGCACCCTGATCAACGATACCGAACACGATTACGTGCCGGTCATCGCCCCTATCGGCGTCTCCGATGAAGGCCAGACCTTCAACATCAATGCCGACACCGTCGCCGGCGCCGTGGCAGGCAAGCTGAACGCCAAGCGCATGTTATTGCTTACCGACGTCGTGGGCGTGCTGGACGAGAACAAGGAACTTATCCGCCAGCTGACTATCTCCGAAGCCCGCGGCCTGATCGAGTCGGGTGTCGCCTCCGGCGGCATGATCCCTAAACTGGAAACCGCCATCGCCGCCGTCGAATCGGGTGTCGAAGCCGTGGTCATCCTTGATGGCCGCCGCGCACACGCCATGCTGGTCGAACTGTTCACCGAACACGGCGCGGGTACGCTTATCAAGGCCGATTGAGAAAAAGTACGCCCCCCACCATTGGCTCCGCCAATGGTCCCCCTCCCCAGTAAGCTGGGGAGGTACAATAAGAGCCGCACCCATCTATACCTCCCCGACTTGTCGGGGAGGGGGACCGCACGAGTAAGTCATCGCCAGATGGTGAATGAGATGCGGTGGTGGGGTTTCTTAAAGTCGCCAGGAGCCTGTTTATGCACCCTGATCTCGCCCATATCACTACCTGGCTGTTCGACCTCGACAACACGCTCTACCCGCACGACTGCGAGGTCATGGCGCTGGTCGAACGCCGCATGTCGATCTTCGTGGCGCGCGAGACCGGCCTCAGCCGGGACGAGGCCTTCAAGCTCCAGAAGCGCTACCTCAACGAACACGGAACGACGCTTGCCGGTCTCATGGCCGATCATGGCGTCGAGCCGCGCCGCTTTCTCGACGAGGTCCACGATGTCTCGCTCGACAGCCTGACCCCCGACGCCGAACTCAACGACCTGATCAGGGCCCTGCCGGGACGCAAGATCGTCTTCACCAATGGTGACGGGTTTCACGCCGGACGGGTGCTGACCAAGCTGGACATGGACAGCCTCTTCGACGGCCTCTTCCATCTGGAACACGCCGACTTCGTGCCAAAGCCGTCTTTGGCGACCTTTGAAATCATGATGAAGGCCCACGTCGTAAGCCCGGCCGATACCGTGTTCTTCGAGGACAGCCCGCGCAACCTTAAACCGGCATTTGATCTGGGCATGAAGACGGTTCTTGTCGGCCCCGCGGCGCCGGAAAACACCGATCATTTCATCGATTTTCGCAGCCCGTCGCTGAAAGACTTCCTGACTTCGATGCGCTAAGCAAAAAATGAGTGCGTAAAGGCACTTCTGTTTGACATTCGGCGTAACCGAACTATGTCCATGCGCGACAATCAAGAACCGCAATCAGGAACCGTCCGCATGTCCGACCTCGCCGCCTATAAGGATGATATCGAAGCCGCCTGGGAAGTCCGCGACACGCTAAATCCCCAATACCACGGCCAATATCGCGAAGCCGTACAGGGCGCGCTGGACCTGCTCGACTGCGGCCGCTTCCGCGTCGCCGACAAGCTGGACGGCAAGTGGCACACCAATGAATGGCTGAAGAAGGCCGTCCTCCTCAGCTTCCGCCTGAACGGCAACCAGCTGATGCACACCGGCCGCGGCCTGTTCGAGCAGGCGCCGATCGGCCCCTACTGGGACAAGGTGCCGAACAAGTTCGCCAAGTGGGGCGAGAAGGACTATCAGGACGCCGGCTTCCGCTCGGTGCCGGGCGCCATTGTCCGCGCCGGGGCCTATATCGCCAAGAACGTCGTGCTGATGCCGTCCTTCGTCAATATCGGCGCCTATGTCGACGAAGGCACCATGGTCGATACCTGGACCACCG
>CBIHPL010000265.1:0-5423 GCA_966212005.1 uncultured Asticcacaulis sp. | reverse complement strand
ATGTTCGACCGGTCTGTCTCTGCTACGAAGTGGGGCACGTTGCGCATGACGACCCCGGCGGCGCCCTGGCGGCGCAGCGTCTTTAACGGCTGGGCGCAGGTTATCGTCCAGTCAACAGGCGAACCGGGGACGGCCGTCCTTAGAGCGACCGCACAAGGCCTCAGGACCGGGTCTGCGGAATTCCGGTTGAAGTGACACGCCAGAGCGATATGCCAAAAAGTGTGTAGCGGTTTTTGGCTGAATAACGCGACAAAACAAGAATCCAGAGCGATATGCCAAAAAGTGAGTAGCGGTTTTTGGCTGAATATCGCGACAAAACAAGAATCCAGAGCGATATGCCAAAAAGTGTGTAGCGGTTTTTGGCTTAATATCGCGACAAAGCAAGAATCCAGAGCGATATGCCAAAAAGTGTGTAGCGGTTCTTGGCTTAATATCGCGACAAAACAATAACCTAAGGCGATATGGCGAAACGGAGTTCGGCATATAGCCTTAGGTTCCCATTACGCCGTACTGGGGTCGTTTGACGATATCCTTCATCGCCTGGCGTATAAGGGATTCCATGCACCAGCGCGCTTCGGCGGCATCGCCGCGTTCGATGGCTTCATAGACGACCCGGTGAGCCAGCACCGGGTTGGGGCCGAGAACATCCTGCTCTATCTTGTAGCGCGTCGATAAGGCCACGGACGCGCCGATAGACGCATTCAGCGACGCCAGCTGATCATTATCCGCCGCCGCCAGCAATGTCGCGTGAAAGTCCTTGTCGGCCTGACGCCCCGCTTCGGTAAAAAGCGTCATCCGGTCCATGACCTCCAGGGCATACGACATGGCGGAAAGATGCGTGACGGTACGCCTCAGTGCGGCAAGACTGGCGGCCGCCGGCTCGATAATGAGCCGCAACTCGAACAGGTTGCGGACCAGCCGGTCCTCAGGTGTGTCGGCGAACATCCAGCCGATGACGTCGGGATCAAGCAAATTCCAGCCGGCCTTTTCGGTGACGCAGGTCCCCCGCTTCGGTCGTGGCTCGACAAGGCCCTTCGCCGAAAGAATCCTTATGGCTTCGCGCACCGCCGTCCGCGATATCGCCAGGGAAACCGACATGTCGAGTTCCGTTGGCAGAACATCTCCCGGCAGGCGCTGCCCAGAGATGATCTCGTGAGCGAGCTTCTGCGCCAGCAGCATGTGAAGCGGCGAAGAACCGCGTGGTCCCGTCTCCGCCCCCCTACCCGGCACCCTGTCCCAGATAACCGCCTGGCGGCGTTTGTCCGGCTTACCCGGCGTTGTCTGCACCATATTCGCCCCTTCCGCAGCGCAGCATGTATTCGGAAGAAAATACAGAATACCTCTGCGGCGACACCTGATCGCATGATCGCTTTAGATTCATTCACAAATCCTCGGCGTTCGGTAAAAAAGCAGACTATTTAATATATAAAGACAGACCTTTAATCCCATAATTGCCAAATGCCAACTGTTAGTTTTTTAGCCGCTCGGCCTGCGAAAAGACGACATCGAAAATATTTTACACATATAATTCAATTATTTATATACGGAAATGGCGTTGGCGCCCACAGAATCGCAAGATTCCACCGATGAAAAAAGATTTCGTGTTGACGAATATCGGGGTTATGCATCATATATACGGTCAGACTTTATACGCGATAATCTCTCGGATCGAACGCCGCACGAAGCATGAGCTTGATGGTAACGGCTTTGCGGAGCGGGCACGTCCGGGACATAACGCACACGGGTCTGGAAGTAGTAGGCTTATAAAATCAACGGGATTTTGCTGAATATAATCAGCGCAGTACTTATTTCATCAAATGAATTAAGTATGTAGCCGGTTTGCGCCTAATCCCCAAAACAAAACCGCACAATACAGGGGAAACATCGTGAAAGTTCTAAAGGCCATGCTTTACGGCGCTTCGGGCGCCGCCATCATCTGCGGATTCGCATTTCCACTCGCTGCTGTCGCGGCGGAGACCACCGCTGCCGCGGCAGATACGGCGCAGGGCAATGACTCTGAAGTTGTCGTGGTAACAGGTTCGCGCGTTATCCGAACAAACGAAAAATCACCGACGCCGATCACCGCGATCACCACGGAACAGCTGGCGCAGACAACGCCCAGCGACATTCCCGATGCGCTGAACAAACTGCCGCAGCTTATCGGTGGCCGCACGCCGCGCAACCAGGGCAACGGCGCCAACAACAACGGCGGCAACGTCCTTGCCCTGCGCAATTTCGGCCCTTCACGCACGCTGGTGCTGTTCAACGGTCACCGCGTCGCGCCGAACAACCAGGACGGCACGGTCAATGTCGACGTTCTGCCGCAAATCCTGATGAAGCGTGTTGACATCGTTACCGGCGGCGCCTCGGCCGTCTACGGTTCGGATGCCGTCTCGGGTGTGGTCAACTTTGTTATCGACGAAAACTTTAACGGCTTCAAATATAAGGTCGATACCGGCATCTCCAACTATGGTGACGGCGCTCAACATTCTATCGCAGCCGCCTGGGGTACAGACCTTTTTGACGGGCGTGGGCATTTTGAAACCTCCCTCCGCTACCGCCACCAGGACAAGATCCTCATTACGGATCGCCCCTATGGCAAGGACGGACAGGTCTGGTTTCTGACGGGTAACGGATCGGCCTCGAATCCCTTTACCAATACGCCCTATGCGCGCGTCAACAACCAGCCGATGACCGGCGTTGTAAACTGCGGCTCAGCCTGCGCGCTCAATGGCTACACCGTCACTTCGCCCGGCAACTTTGGCCCGCTGACGCGCGGTATTCCTACGGGAAGCGGCACCATTGATAGCGGTGGCAACGGCGGTTACGTGAAATTCGGCACCTTCCGCTCAGGTCTTGAGATGAAGGAATCCTTTAGCCGGTTTGACTATGATTTTACTGATAATGTGCATGGTTATGCTCAGATCAGTTTGGCTGAAGCCGACGTCTCGTCGGATTGGGTCAATACGGTTGTGAGCTCGTCCGGCTCAGGACGTCCAAGCACGATCTTTGCCAACAATCCGTATCTGTCACCCGCATCTCAGGCGGCCCTGGGCGCCGGTATAACCTGCGGCACGCCGGCGGCAGCCGGCTATCGTTGCCTGCCAAACCCCCCACTGACAGCCCAGGACAGGTATAGCTACGATGGCACGCTCATGCCGGGCGCGACCACGCCGCCGCCGCCTTCGACACCTTACCTTTCTGTTCCCTCCTATATCTGGAACAAGATCGATGGTATGGACGCCGGTCCGCAAGGCCGCGTCTACAAGACCCTGTCGAATCAAAAAAGCCTGAACTTTGAAACCGGTCTCAGAGGAACGCTGGGTCGTTTTGACTGGGATGTCTTCTATAGCCACAGCTCCAGCGAGCTGACGGTCTCGAACCCGAACAACCAGCGCAACGACAGGTACCTGGCTTCGCTTGACGCGGTTATCGCGCCTCCGGGCACGATGGTAAATGGCGTAAATGTCAGCGGCACGATCGTTTGCTGGGTCACGACCCAGTCCGCTTTTGCCGGCCTCTATCCAGGTTGCGTGCCGACCAATATCGTCGATCCGAACGGCCCATCGGCGGCGTCATATGATTATCTTGTTCAGGAAACGCACTGGACCCTGAAACAGACCATGAAAAACTTCGGGGCCTCCATCGGCGGCGACCTGGGTTTCGGTCTTCCGGCGGGTAACATCCGGGGCGCCGTTTCGGTCGATGCCCGTGCGGCGACCTATGTGATGACCACCAATGCCCTGGCAACGGATTTCGTCAATTGTACCGGCCTTCGTTTGTGCCTGGCTACCGGGAATTCGGCCGGCGCGGGTGCAGCACCGGCACTGTGGATTCAAAACGTCAACAACCCGGTTGATGCGAAGAACGACGTTTACGAAGCGGCTCTTGAGTTCAACATTCCGTTGTTGAAGGACCTGCCCCTCGTTGATGATCTGACCTTGGCAGCGGCGGGTCGTCACACCAAGTATTCAACCTTTGATGCCGTTCATTCCTGGAAGCTGGGTCTTGATTGGCATTTGAATTCGATGTTCCACGTTCGCGGCACGCAGTCGGTTGACATTCGGGCGCCCAACCTGAACGACCTTTACCAACCGGCGGGTATTTCGGCTTCGACCTTCTCGGATTTCCTGACGGGCCTGAATCAAAATACACAGTTTCAAGTCTCGGGTAATCCAAACCTGACGCCTGAAGTCGCGCGCACGACAACACTTGGTGTCGTCTTCACGCCAAGCTTTATCCGTAACTTCAACGTTTCGTTTGATTACTACAAGACGGATATGAAGGACGCCATCACGAACATCAGCTACAATAACGCGGCGATCCAAAACCTGTGTCTCGCCAGCGCGCCGACCTATTCGTCGAACTTCTGCTCCCTGGCCGTTCGCCCGATTACCGATCCATCGGATCCGAATTACAAGACGGCGGCGAACTTCCCGACGAAAATCTTCAGTTCACCTCTCAATGCGGCCAGGTCAACGATCAGTGGTTATGATGTCGAGGCAAACTATACATGGGACATGAAAGATGTCGTGTCCTGGTTGCCAGGTCGCTTTACTGCGCGAACCTTGATAAGCGTCCAACCCACCAATACGACAATCAATATCCCCGGAACCGCCGAGCAATGGGCATTCCAACCTGAATTCAGGCAGACGACCTTCCTGTCCTACGTCAACGCCGGCTGGACGGTGGCCATTCAGGATCAATATATTGGTAAGGCAAGAAAGGCGACGAGTGACCCCTCAGTGGTCAGCAATAATCAAAACTATGTCATCCCTTACCTGCCCTCGATGAATGTCGTCGATCTGACGGTCAGCAAGTCGTTCGATTTCCACGGCGGCCGCAGCGAAGCCTTTATCAACATCACCAATCTTGGCGATACCCGCGCACCACTCATGCCGGGCGCTGGTGTCCCAGGTCTCACCTATCCAACGGCGGGCTTCCATGACGATATGGGACGCTACATAACGATCGGCGTCAGAGGTAAATTCTAGGGCGCGGCCCGGCCAAGTTGGGCCAGGCTTCCTGACCTGCCGGGAAAGGTTACCCTCGCGTGCAGAAAGGCGACTTACAAGATCGCAAGTCTCCCAAGCCTTGATGCTCGTGCCCGTCCACGCCTTCCCGGAAACTCGTCCGCCCCGCATTCGTGCGGGGCGGCCTTTTTAATCGAAAACCATTGAAACAGGCTCGGTAAATGTCAGATGATAAGGGTCGGCAAGACCTCACAGCGGGGAATACAATGAAGCGTGCAATGGGCCTGACGGCGCTCGTCCTTCTATCGCTGGCCGCGGCCGGCGCAACGATCGCGCAAAACGCGTCACCGCCACCGGCCATGCCGGCATTTCCGCAACAGACGCCCGAGGAGAAGGCCAAGTCTGATGCCGACCAGGCCGCTTACGCCAAGGCGCCGGACACCGAGGGTA